>JAIXOW010000210.1 GCA_027486615.1 Oxalobacteraceae bacterium
AGAGCTAGCGCTCTTGTCTACAACCGCTGGGGCACAGCCTATTGTGAGCGTAACGGGTCGTCGTAGTAGTCCTGATGCCGCTTTATTTGTGGGTTCAGGTAAGGCCGACGAAATTGGTGATGCCATCGCCGATCTTGATCTTGAACTAGTCATCTTTAATCACGCGCTCTCCCCAGCCCAGCAGCGAAATCTAGAGCGACATCTCAAGGTTAGAGTAATTGACCGAACCAGCCTGATTTTGGACATTTTTGCGCAGCGCGCCCAAAGTCATGAAGGTAAGGTACAGGTTGAACTCGCCCAGTTGCAGCATTTGGCAACCCGTCTAATTCGTGGTTGGACCCATCTTGAGCGCCAAAAGGGCGGGATTGGATTGCGTGGACCGGGTGAGACCCAATTAGAAACCGACCGCCGCTTGATTGGTGAGCGAGTGAAAGCGCTCAGAGGTCGACTAGAGAAGCTGCAACGACAGCGCCTTACACAACGCCGTGCCCGTAATCGAAATCATACTTTTTCAATATCCTTGGTGGGTTATACCAATGCAGGTAAATCCACCTTATTCAATAGTCTGACTAAAGCAGGTGTTTATGCCGCAAATCAGTTATTTGCAACCTTAGACACCACCTCACGACGTGTGCATTTAGGCGAGGCCGGTGGCATTGTGCTGTCCGATACCGTTGGTTTTATCCGAGATTTGCCGACACAACTCGTTGCTGCATTTCGTGCCACACTTGAAGAAACCATTCATGCTGATGTTTTACTGCATGTGGTGGATGCATCTAGCTCGGTCAGAACTGAGCAAATAGAACAAGTTAATGCAGTTTTAAAAGAAATTGGTGCGGAAAACATACCGCAAATTTTAGTCTGGAATAAGATAGATCAGAGTGATTTGCCGCCCTCAATCGAACGTGATGAATATGATAAAATCCAAAGAGTTTTTGTGAGTGCGCATACAGGTGCAGGAATGGATTTACTGCGTCAAGCAATGGCTGAATGTGTGCAATCAAAAGCATGGTCAGAGTCCGTTGCTGCCGAAGCTGCCTTGATCGAATCACAAGCGTATTTAGATTAAATTATTTAGTTCAACAGAAAGTAAACACTGCATCATTCATTTATTCAAACGATGAATTTCATCTGTTGACAACAAAGCATAAACATATTTTTCTCATTGCAACCACATCTTCTAGCTGGAACGCCATAGCATGCTTGCATCATTGATCAAAAAATTAGGCGTTAAATTTTCTCTCAACGATCCTCGTTGGGGTAGAGGCGCACAAGATAATAAAGAGAATGAACAACAACCAGAGCAACGTCCAAACGGAGGTAAAAAACCTATGGACGGACCGCCTGATCTCGATCAACTATGGCGCGACTTCAACCAAAGTCTGAATAAATTTTTTGGTAAACAAGGTGGTGGCCGAGGTGGTGATGGTGGTAGCGGTGGCGGTTTGCCCGATGCACGCGGTGCTGGCATAGGCGCAGGTGTGATAGCGGCTGTAGTCTTATTCCTGTGGTTAGTCAGTGGATTTTTTATCGTACAAGAAGGTCAAACTGCGGTTGTAATGAGCTTTGGTAAATACAGCCATTCAGCAGCACCAGGCTTTAACTGGCGCTGGCCTTATCCGATACAGTCCCATGAGCTAGTGAATTTATCTCAGGTGCGTACAGTGGAAGTAGGTTATCGCAATAACGTGCGTAACAAAATGCCACGCGAATCGCTCATGCTGACTGATGATGAAAATATCATCGATATTCAATTCGCTGTGCAGTACAGACTCAAGAATGCATCAGAGTGGATATTCAATAATCGTGATCAAGAAGAAACGGTTAAGCAAGTTGCTGAAACCGCGATTCGTGAAATTGTTGGTAAAAGTAAGATGGACTTTGTGCTCTATGAAGGGCGTGAAAAAGTCGCTTACGACACCAGCGCGCTTATGCAACAAACTCTAGATAAGTATCGTATAGGTGTTTTGGTGACCAATGTCACGATGCAAGGTGTGCAACCACCTGAGCAAGTACAAGCGTCCTTTGACGATGCAGTCAAAGCGGGACAGGATAGAGAACGTCAAAAAAATGAAGGTCAAGCTTATGCTAACGATATCGTACCCAAAGCACGTGGTGCGGCTTCTAGACTGATGCAAGAATCAGAGGGATATCGTTCCCGCGTTATCGCTAATGCACAAGGTGAAGCGAATCGTTTTTCAAGAATCTTAGTCGAATATCAGAAGGCACCGGGCATCATGCGTGACCGTATGTATATCGAAGCGATGCAACAAATTTTTTCTAGCACGACAAAAGTGATGGTGGATGCAAAAAATAATAACAGTATGATTTACCTGCCCCTCGATAAGTTGATTGCACAGACTGCTGCTGAATCAGCCGCAGCCTTTACCGCTCCTGCTCAGACTGCTCCTGTTGAAGCTAATCCTGAGGTGAGCCGTCCATTCGATCGCAACCGCGATGCTCGTAGCTCACGTGATCGGGAGGCTAGATAATGAACCGTTTAGTTTCTTATGCAATCGCTGCGCTGATTGCCCTCTTTATTTTTATGTCCACGTTGTTTGTGGTGGATCAAAAGCAGTACGCCATTGTGTTTGCATTGGGTGAAGTCAAACAAGTCATCAGTGAGCCTGGCTTACATTTTAAATTGCCGCCACCATTTCAAAACATTCTTTTCCTTGATAAACGTATTTTGACTTTGGATACACCAGAGCCAGATCGATTTATCACTGCAGAAAAGAAAAACATCTTGGTCGATGCGTTTGTTAAATGGCGTATTGTCGATCCACGTTTGTATTTCATTAGCTTTGGCGGTGACGAACGACGTGCGCAAGATCGTATGGCGCAAATAGTTAAAGCAGCGCTGAACGATGAAATAACTAAACGCACCGTGCGTGAAGTGATTTCTGGTGAGCGCGGAAAAGTCATGAATGCGATTCGTGCCAAAGTCGCAGAAGAAGCCAAACAAATTGGCGGCGAGATCATTGATGTGCGCCTAAAGCGTGTCGACTATGTTGAGCAAATTAATAATTCAGTTTACGAGCGTATGAAATCAGAACGTGCTCGTGTAGCGAATGAATTAAGATCAACCGGTTCTGCTGAGTCAGAAAAAATTCGCGCAGATGCAGATCGTCAACGTACCGTTATCCTCGCAGAAGCGTATCGTGATGCGGAAGCGATTCGAGGTGATGGCGATGCTAAAGCAGCCGCTATTTATGCCAAAGCGTTTGGTCAAAGTCCTGAGTTTTATAAGTTCTCCCGTAGCTTAGAAGCCTATAAAGAGAGTTTTAAAACACGCAGCGATGTATTGTTAATTGATCCCAATTCAGAGTTCCTAAAATACTTCAAGGGTCCTGGCGGCGCCCGTAAATAAGCAGGACACTCGTGGCATCTTCTATCTTGATAGCCTTTGGGCTGTTTCTCGTCCTTGAAGGTTTAATGCCCTTTCTTTATCCAGAACAATGGCGTAAAGCCTTTCTTCATATTGCTCAAATGTCGAACGGACAAATCCGTTTTTTCGGACTTGTTGCGTTGCTCTGCGGTATCCTCTTGCTTTTGAGTCGAATTTATTTCGCTGACGCCTAATATTGTTATGCCAAACTGGCTACTTCCTGAAAATATTGCAGACGTTTTACCGTCTGAAGCACGCAAGATCGAAGAACTTCGACGCGTCTTGCTGGATAACTTCCGTCTGTTCGGTTATGAACTCGTGATGCCGCCCATGCTTGAGTATTTAGACTCGCTGATGCCTGTGCCAGATCATGAAATGGATTTGCGCATGTTCAAGCTAGTGGATCAGCTTTCTGGACGCAGCATGGGTTTGCGAGCTGATATGACCACACAAGTGGCACGTATCGATGCGCACCTCTTGAATCGTACTTCTGTCACACGTTTAAGCTACGCGGGCAGCGTATTGCATACCCGTCCATCAGGACTACACGCTACCCGTGAGCCATTTCAGATTGGTGCTGAAATTTACGGTCATGCAGGTTTGGAAGCAGATGCAGAAATTCAAACACTCGCACTAGAATCGCTGCGCCTTGCTGGATTAACTGCAGTGCGAATTGATCTTTGCCATGCAGGCATAGTGCGTTCTATTTTGCGTCATGATGAAAAAACACGTGGGCTTGAAAGCGAGATCGTAGCGCTACTACGTGCGAAAGATCTACCGTCCTTACAGCAATTCACTTTACAGTTTAGTGCAGAAACTAGTGCTGCTTTACTAGCACTACCGACTTTATATGGCGATATCAGCATGATTGAACAAGCGCGACGTGTCTTGCCTCAACATAAAGAGATTGCCACTGCTTTAGATGATCTTACATCGCTCGCGCAACAAGTAGGTACATCAGGAGTAGCGATTGATTTAGCGGATCTATCTGGCTATCAGTATGAGAGCGGTGCTACGTTTTCTTTGTATGTGACAGGCTTGCCTAACGCGGTAGCGCGTGGTGGTCGTTATGATCATGTAGGAGAAGCATTTGGTCGTGCGCGACCAGCTACGGGCTTCTCTATGGATTTACGTGAACTAGCGCGACTTACACCAGTTGCTACGCCAAAGTCCGCTATACGTGCTCCATGGGGACGCGAACCTGCTTTGGTGGAATTGATTCAGAACTTACGACATGCAGGTGAGATTGTCATTCAAACCTTGCCTGGACATGAAAGTGATCAGCAAGAATTTGATTGTGATCGTTTGATTGTTTCTGAACAGGGAAAATTCATTATTAAAACAATGCGTTCATGAAGACTTGGATAAATCATGGCTAGAAATGTAGTTGTAATTGGTACCCAATGGGGTGACGAAGGTAAAGGTAAAGTTGTGGACTGGTTAACGGATCATGCTCAGGGCGTGGTGCGTTTTCAGGGCGGACACAATGCAGGTCATACCTTAGTCATTGGTGGACAAAAAACAGCCTTGCAGTTGATCCCTTCGGGCATCATGCGTGCGGGGGTTGCTTGTTACATCGGGAATGGTGTCGTACTGTCAGTGCCTGATCTGTTACGTGAGATCGATAAACTCGAAGCTTCAGGATTAGAAGTCGCTGCGCGTTTAAAAGTATCAGAAGCATGTCCCGTTATTTTGCCTTATCACACAGCATTAGATGCAGCGCGCGAAGCGGCGCGTGGTGACGCAAAGATAGGCACAACAGGTAAGGGCATAGGGCCAGCGTACGAAGATAAAGTAGCTCGCAGAGCGATACGTGTTGCTGACCTAGTGAATGAAAAACGCCTTGCAGAAAAATTACGTGAAAATCTTGATTATCACAACTTTGTTTTAGTGAACTACCTGCACGCGAAAGCAGTTGATTACAGCAAGACATTTGATGATGCCTGCGCGACTGTGCCACGCATACGTCCTATGGTGACTGATGTATCCAGTGCTCTGTATGCGGCACATAAAGCAGGTGCGAATTTATTATTTGAAGGTGCACAAGGTAGTTTGTTGGATGTTGATCACGGTACTTATCCATTCGTCACTTCGAGTAACTGCGTAGCGGGAAATGCAGCAGCAGGTTCAGGCGTAGGTCCGAATATGTTGCATTACGTATTGGGTATTACCAAGGCTTACACCACACGTGTAGGGTCAGGCCCATTCCCTTCAGAGTTATCGACCGATGACGTTGTAGGTAAACATTTATCAGCAGTAGGTCATGAATTTGGCACTGTCACAGGTCGTGCACGTCGTTGTGGTTGGTTCGATGCAGCCTTATTAAAACGTTCCGTTCAAATCAACGGTGTTTCTGGTATGTGCCTCACAAAATTAGATGTGTTGGATGGGCTAGATTCACTCAAACTCTGCACAGGTTATAAACTGCATGGCAAGCAGGTAGATATTTTTCCAGTTGGTGCAGAAGATGCTGCAGCCTGTGAGCCTATTTACGAAGAAATGCCAGGCTGGAAAGATGCCACCGTTGGTGCTAAATCACTGGATGCCTTACCCGCTGCAGCACGTGCTTACGTAAAACGCATTGAAGAATTAGTTGGTGTGCCAGTGGATATGGTTTCAACCGGACCCGATCGCGAAGAAACCATCGTACTGCGTCATCCTTTCGAATGAAATAACAGCCCCTCTGTTAGTGCATCATGAACGACACCACAGCAAATGCAGAACAAGGACATTTGTGGGTGTCGTGGGATGAATACCATCAGGCGATAGAACTACTTGCAAAACAAGTACAAGCCTCGGGTTGGGAGTTTGATCACATACTCTGTTTGGCTCGTGGTGGTTTAAGACCAGGCGATATTTTTTCGCGCTTGTTTAAACGCCCCCTCGCAATCTTATCGACTAGCTCTTATCGCGAAGCGAATGGTATGCAACGCGGCACATTAGAGATCGCACCGCATATCACAACAACCCATCATCCGATTCAAGGTCGTGTCTTATTGATGGATGATCTTGTCGATTCTGGAATTACACTGCAGCAAGTTCAACAGTATCTCATCGCACACAATCCGGCGATAACCGATATAAAAACTGCAGTCATTTGGTTTAAATCGAGCTCTGTCATTACCCCAGATTTCTATCATCACTTCTTAGAAAACTATACTTGGATACATCAGCCTTTTGAGGCATATGACGAACTCACGCCTGATTTAATAATTGACAACAGATCAAATTAGGAATAATTTAGTATTGTATAAATCATTTATACAATATTTAAGGAGTAAAAAATGACTAATGAGACAGAAAATGTATCTCCGCAGGTCGAGCCAACTGAGAAGAAGGCACCAGCAGTAAAAAAAAGAAGCGTTGCTAAAAAAACAAGCCCAGTGAAGAAGGTCACTGTAAAAAAAGCAGCAAAGAAATCAGCAAAAAAAACCAGTAAAAAAACGCTGGTTAAATCTACCAAAGCAACCAAAGCAACTAAAACGGTTAAAACAAAACTAATACGCGATAGTTTTGCAATTCCTGAAAAAGAGTACGCTGCTTTAGTTGCAGTTAAAAAAACTTGCTTAAAAGCTGGCCTAGAAATCAAAAAAACAGAATTGATTCGAATTGGTATTGCCTTGGTAAACGACTTAACTACGGCAAAAATCAAAACAGCCCAAGCAAAGCTCACGCAAATTAGTGCGGGTCGTCCTAAGAAATAAACGAAATAGGATTAATATATTTCGGGTACATACATCTCTTTAGGCACGGGTCCTCTTAAGTAGTCTTGGTTATAGACGCGAGCAGGAAGAGAAATAGGTTCAGACTCAATCTCTTGGTAGGGTATTTGTTGTAGCAAGTGATGAATACAATTTAGTCTGGCAGTTTTTTTGTCATTTGCTGCAACAATCCACCATGGAGAATCGCTTGTGTGCGTCTTTTCTAACATGGTTTCTTTCGCTTTAGTATAAGACTCCCACAGTCTTCTGGATTCAAGATCCATAGGTGAAAGCTTCCACTGTTTCAAAGGATCTTTAATTCGCATGGTGAAGCGCGCATATTGTTCTTCATCTGTAATAGAGAACCAATACTTAATTAAAATAATCCCTGATCGTTGAAGCATTCTTTCGAATTCAGGCACTGTTCTAAAAAACTCTTCATACTCAGCTTCACTACAAAATCCCATTACCTTTTCAACACCTGCGCGGTTGTACCAACTACGATCGAATAAAACAATTTCACCACCAGCAGGTAAGTGAGAAATATATCGCTGAAAATACCATTGAGAGCGTTCACGTTCATTCGGTGCCGGCAATGCTGCAACACGACACACACGTGGATTAAGTCGTTGCGTAATACGTTTAATCGCGCCACCTTTGCCGGCGGCATCTCTGCCCTCAAACAGCACCACCACCTTAAGATTTTTATGCATCACCCAGTCTTGTAGCTTGACTAGTTCACCTTGCAAACGGAATAGTTCACGAAAATATTTAACTCGCGCGCTATTAGCTTGGGGATTAATCGTGTATTCAAGCAAATCATTGTCATCTAATTCTTGCTCTAATTCTTCATCATAGCTATCGATAGTGTCTAATTGCATGCGATTAATCATAATTTTCTCGAAGTAGTTTTATGTTGAGATTAATGACGAAATTACCATTTTTTTATTGCACGATAGTTACAGAAGAAGGATGGAGAAGTTAATACTTAGTTAATTAATGTCTGAAAATTCATTAACTCGTCAAGAGCCTGTCATGTAGGGGCGTTAGCTTCATTGGTCTGGACAACTTTTTTCAATCCGACAATGAATCGAGAAGCATTATTAAATGAATTAAAAAGACTCAAGCTCTATGGTTATTTTGTACCTGCTGAGTCGATTCAACTTGCTAATGTGATTGATCTGGCATCAGTCCAAGAAATGCATATTACTGCTGCAGCGATGTTAGTTGTGCAACTGGCTAGTAAAAGTAGTGCAGCTAAACATAGCTTGAGAGAATCTTAATGTGAGTCGAATATCATGAATATCTAGCAGTACTGTGCACTTTGAAGATTTTTGCAAGAAAAAAGCTAGTTTTAGCGCCAATAATTTATTTTGACTTTCAATGATTCAGTTTTGATGCGGCGTAAAGTTATACACATAAAGTGTGGATAACTTTGGATAATTAAGCATTTCTAAATTTCAACTGGTTGATTTCATTGGTAAAAATTTTTTAGCATCGGAGTTGAAGTTAAATAGGCAGATTTATATAAATCATTTATATAATTAAAATATATGTAAGCTTTTCTTAATGGATTAAACAAAGTAAATTAGGGAATGCTGATGCAATGGGATGATGAAGTAAAAATTGCAGTATCCGGTCTAGCAGGTGAGAGGCACATTGTCATTTCCGACGTAGGATCAAGAAATTCTAACGATATCTTGTTTTGCCTACCTGGCATCTTAGAAGTGAAATCAACTTTCCTTGGATTGAGTCCTCTAATAGATCAAGGCTATCGAATAGTCACCCTCGATTACTGCGGAAGAGGGAATTCTGATTATTTAAAGCACGCTAATCACTATAAAATTTCTACTTACATTGAAGATGTATTGGCCGTGTATGACTACATCATCAATTCAAATAAGCATGAAAATCCGCTACTAAAAAAATTCAATCTTAATGTGTGGCGTATACAAAGCAAGTCTATTCATTTGCTAGGCAATAGCATGGGAGGATTAATCGCTGCTGTGATTGCAAATAGAAAATTGCCCGCTATTAAAAGCCTGATTTTGAATGATATTAGTTCTTTAATTCCTTGGGCTGGCTTGTTCTCTTTGTATGGGAATTTAAGTCAATCCACATTACAAATGCCCAGTTATGGAAATTTTAGTAGTTCTAATGATCTAGCCAAGACCTTGAATGTTGACCCCAACTTACTCAAGGCAGTTATGCAAGCCACCCATCTTGATATTCCATTTAAAAACTCTATGAATGGTATTGAATTTACATCGCTATTTAAAACTCTTAGTATTCCGATATGCTTAATTTATTCGATGGAATCAAAATTAGTAAACAGTCTGGCACTTCATCATTTTAAAAAATATGCTGCTGACGCTAAATTAGTTGGCGTTAATGGTTCTAGTCATCCCGTTAAATTTGATGCGTTTGTATCGAAAGAGCTGAGTGAGTTTATCGATCAACAAAAATAAGTACTTGAATCTAGAATTATTATATTTCTCTCACCTGCCCTATATTTAAAAATGATCAGCTTTAAATTTTCCTAGCATGGGATAGTGTGTACTTATTCATGCTTAAGAAATTTTTGTAATGTCTTGGTCACATATGTCATATAAATTCTCGCGTTATACAAAATCATCTTGCATGTTTTTTTAATATCTTAATAAAGGAAATACAATGTCCTCAATGCTTCAGAAATTATGCTTAGGTGTGACCGCTTGTTTAATGAGTGTCGCAGTAATAGCAGCGGACTATCCAGCTGAAATGCATGGTAAGTGGGGTACCTCGCCTGAATATTGTCCTGGACTTGAAATTGACAAGAAGTTTGCTGTCATGGGCACTGAGCAAACCTGTGAGGCAGTTTCTGTAAAAGTGAATGGCGATAAATTAGTCATTAAAGAAAAGTGTAATGGCGAAGGTGGAGTGGCAGTTGAAAACAGCACCTATCAAGTTAACGGCGATACGTTGACTCGTTCCTATAGAAAATTTTCAGATAAATATCAGCGTTGTGGAGCACCTAAAGCTGCTGCTGCACCAATTCCAACGGCTGTAAAAGATACGAGCGCTGCAATGACATGCTCATTGGTAGCGGGAGCGGCAGGAGTAACCACTTTTTTAGATGAGAAGTTAAAGAAAGCTGGTAATGCAGTACGTGAGATGGATGGTTATGTATTTAAAGCAGAGAAAAAAATCAAAGTGAATAAGACCGATGTATTAGTAGGAAAACTTATTCGCAGTGATGGATCAGTTTCTGAAGCTAAGTCTTATGTCTTTGCGGAAGAATGGAATTGTAAATAACACATAAAAATACCCGCTGATAAGCGGGTATTTTTTTGTGTACTACATGCAAAGCTAGATAATTTTTTAATTACTTCATTAAAATTTATTTTAAATACTCATGAAAATACTGATTGTTACTGAAGCCTGGGATCCGCAAATCAACGGAGTCGTCAGAACTTTAAAGATGACCACTCGTTTACTATCTGAGTCAGGACATGAAGTACGTATTTTGACTCCCTATGAATTCTTTAATATACCTTGTCCCACCTATCCAGAAATTCGACTCACTTTAACTTTAGTTTCAAATGTACGTAAAAGGATTGATGAATTTAAACCTGACATCTTACATATTGCGACTGAAGGTCCACTAGGTTGGGCAGCTAGAAAAGTAGCGATTACTCGTGGATGGCCTTTTAGCACGGGCTATCACAGTCAATTCCCTGAATATATCCATATGCGTTTTAAATTTCCTTTAGCGATTAGTTATAAAGCATTAAGTAATTTTCATAACGCTGGTGTAGCTACCATGGTACCAACCATGGCCATGTTAGAAGCTTTGCGTGTGCAAGGCTTTAATAAATTAGTACATTGGAGTCGTGGTGTGAATACGGATTTATTCCGCACCGATGGAGAAAAATTTCAACGTGGTGACGGTCCTATTTTCCTTCATGTAGGACGAATAGCTGTTGAAAAAAGTATAGAGGATTTCTTAAAACTAGATTTGCCAGGTGAGAAATGGATTGCAGGTGAGGGGCCGGAACGAAAACAATTACAGAAAAAATATCCGAATGCTAAATGGTTTGGTTGGTTAACTGGTGATGAACTTGCTGCACTGTATCGCACTGCGGATGTATTTGTTTTCCCAAGTAGAACCGATACATTTGGATTGGTTATGATAGAAGCAATGGCATGCGGAACGCCTGTCGCTGCATATCCGGTTACGGGACCTATCGATGTGGTGAAGTCAGGAGAGAGTGGTTATTTAAATGAAGACTTAAAAACTGCAGTTATGCAGTGTCTGAAATTGGATCGTAATCAAGTTGCTGAAGAAGCTAAGAAATTCTCATGGATTAATGCGACTAAACAATTTTTTGCAGCCCTACGTCCCATTCCTAATGAGCTGAAATAGATCAGGAATTTTTTTATGGGATTGTTATTTGATTAATTAAGGCTGAGGTTTTACTTTGTAGTTCGCTATCGCGAACTTTGTTTTCTAATAGTTGGTGCCCACGGAGTGAGCTCGGTCACGTATCGCGACCCCGCTGTGGCTTTGCATGCCACAGCTTTCGAGTCCCTCCCGCAAAGCAGTGCTTTGCTTGTGGGCGTAGAGGCGAAAAAAAAGTCCGCTATCGCGAACTTTGTTTTCTCATAGTTGGTGCCCACGGAGTGAGCTCGGTCACGTATCGCGACCCCGCT
>JAIXOW010000236.1 GCA_027486615.1 Oxalobacteraceae bacterium
CCCATAATAGATTTTTTTTTTTTTTTTCTATCATTGCGCGTTAACCAAACCTCGCATTGAAATTTTCCAGCCAGCTGTGTTAGCTTAGCTGAGGCACGCGCATGCAAACCTAGTTTATTAATAATATTAACTTCTGCACTAATCATAATTAACCATCACATTAATTAGGAGATAATCTCACGCGATTGTCTACACGACACGCACCATTTTGTCCGCCTGATAATGCCATTTCTAATGCTACATCTAAGGTGTTGTGTCTATAGGTAATAGCCCTTAATAGCATAGGCAAACTAATTCCTGCAATTACTTCGATTTCACCCGGCACACATAATTGCAAAGTGCAATTAGAAGGTGTACCGCCCATGACATCCGTTATAACCAACACACCCGATCCATCATTAATACGCGCTATCGCTTGCTGCGCTAGTTTTTTAACTTCATCTGGATCCTGATCCGCAAGGACATCAATTGCTTCCGTTTGCACAGGCACACCACGAAACACATGCGTCGCCGCTGCAATGAAGGCTTGACCTAAGGGAGCGTGTGTAAGAAGAAGTATGCCTACCATGATGATTTTGTTTTACAGATTAGTCTAATGAGTCTATGCGATTGACTACGTTTTTTCTATCGCATCTATAAACATAGCCGCCACATCAAAACCTGTTTGCTGTTTGATTTCTTGAAAGCAGGTCGGACTAGTCACATTAATTTCCGTTAAATAGTTTCCAATGACATCTAATCCTACCAACATCAAGCCACGCGCAAATAATAGCGGCGCTAGTGTCTCACCAATCTCACGTTCACGCGCCGAAATCGGCATAGCCACACCCAAACCACCGGCTGCTAAGTTACCGCGCACTTCACCTCCTTGTGGAATGCGCGCTAAACAGTAAGGCACAACCTGCCCACCTATCAGTAATACACGACGATCGCCTTCAGAGATTTCAGGGATGGTGCGCTGAACCATAATCGTTTGTTTACCATGTAAGGTCATACTCTCTATCAGCGCACCTAAATTCAAACCATTCTCGGCAACGCGAAATATACCTGCACCGCCCATACCATCCAAAGGTTTGAGAATAATATCTTTATGTTCTGCGTGAAAAGCGCGTATGAGTTTCTCATTACTTGTCACCAAAGTAGGTGCAATGAATTGAGGGAAATGCGTAATCGCTAATTTTTCATTGTGATTACGAATCGCTTCTGGAGAATTCAGTATGCGCGCACCCTGACGTTCTGCTAGCTCAAGTAAATAAGTCGCATAGATGTACTCCATATTAAATGGAGGATCTGTACGTTCTATGACTACATCAAATGATGATAAGGATAATAAAACTGGTTCAGCTAAGGTATACCAATCATCACTATTCTCTACTAAGCTAAGTTGCGCTACCTGCGCTACGACTGCTTTACCATCAAAAATGATATCGTCGTGCCCTAATACAAATAACTCATGTCCACGCCGTGCTGCTTCCTGCATCATGGCATAAGTAGAATCTTTGTAGATCTTGAACCCAGATAAGGGATCACAGATAAAGGCTATTTTCATTTAATGCTCAAGTAGTAACACAACTTTCACTGAAAATTTAAACAACTCGTTTTAGTATTTAATATTCTTCCGGATTAGGGTCAGTTTTTTCTAGCTCTATCGCTGCTGCTAGTAATGCCAGTCGTCCAACCACGCCATACATATAAAAACGATTTGGCGCCGCTGTTCCAGGCTTAGCAGCTAAATCAGGTAAAGCATGTTGTTGTGCAAAGGCGAGTGGTACAAAATGCGCTCCGGGTGAATTCAAATTTTCATCCACACCACGCTCAGCATGGACTCGATAAAAACCACCAATCACATAGCGATCCATCATATACACCACGGGCTCGGCTACTGCATCATTGATGTGTTCAAAAGTATGCACACCTTCTTGCAAAATCACATCCGAGACTTCTAGGCCTTCTTTAACTATAGACATTTTATTGCGCTGCTTGCGGTTTAAATCTTTCACTTCACTTGCATCACGCACTGTCATGATACCCATGCCATAGGTTCCAGCATCCGCCTTCACAATTACAAAGGGCGTTTCTTTGATACCGTATTCTTTATATTTTTTACGTATCTTGGTCAATAGCATATCTACATTACTTGCTAGACTTTCTTCGCCTATTCGTTCATGAAAATTTACGCCAGTAGATTTAGCAAAATATGGATTCAACATCCAAGGATCAACATCAATTAATTTACCAAATTTTTTTGCTACTTCATCATAAGCAGCAAAGTGATTGGTTTTACGACGCACTGCCCAACCAGCATGTAATGGCGGAAGTAAAGTCTGCTCATGTAGATTTTTTAAAATGTCTGGTATGCCGGCTGATAAATCATTGTTCAATAAAATCGTACAAGGGTCGAAATTTTTTAAACCTACTCTGCGCCCATTATTCAAACGCTCTAAGGGTTCAAGAACGATCGTGGTGCCATCCGGAAGCTCTATCGAAGTCGGCTCTTTAATATCATCCGCAAGACTACCGAGTCGTACATTCAAACCCGTTTGTCTAAAGATTTGCATTAAGCGTGCAACGTTTTGTAAATAAAACGTATTGCGAGTATGACGCTCAGGTATGAGTAATAAATTTTTCGCGTCGGGACAATATTTTTCAATTGCCGCCATCGCTGCTTGCACAGCAAGTGGCAACATCTCAGGCGCTAAATTATTAAAACCGCCAGGAAAAAGATTGGTATCGACTGGCGCTAACTTAAAACCAGAATTACGTAAATCAACTGAACAATAAAATGGTGGCGTATGTTCTTGCCATTCCAAACGAAACCAACGTTCTATCGCAGGGGTTGCTGTAAGTATTTTCTTTTCCAGCTCAAGCAGAGGGCCATTGAGCGCTGTAACCAGATGGGGAACCATGAATCTAACCTTTTTTGCGTGTGCTTAAATATCTTGCGATTGTCGATGCAGAAAAATATCTAGCTATCTAAATACGGCAACTGTGTATGCCGATACTGATGTCAGATTGGGAACAGATTACTCTGGCCATTTTTTCTAGCGACATTAGGAACCAGATTCTAACGGCATTCAAGCCTTAGGGGTGCCTAGACCGGACAAGTGAGCACCTATCTCTAATTATCGGGGCTAAAAACAGGTTTCAAAGCCCAGAAGCGCTCACATAAGCTCTGATAAAGAAAAAACGCCTCCCTAAGGAGGCGTTTTGAAGAACTCATAGCGAGTTCAGACTTACAGAGGAGGACTAAAAATTAACCGTAAAGTTAGCCGTAAGTTTATCCGTGGTAGGCACTTTCGCCGTGGCTGACAATATCCAAGCCTTCGCGCTCTTCTTCTTCCGAGACACGTAAACCTATGATCATGTCTATCAGTTTGAAGGCAATGAAAGCCACCACACCAGACCAAATTACGGTGGTCATCACTGCTTGGAACTGAATCCATACTTGGTTAGCTATAGAGTAATCTGGTGTCACTGCATTAGCTACGTAGTCATATACGCCAGTACCACCTAACGAAGGTGCTGCAAACACACCGGTAAGAATCGCACCTAATGCACCACCCACACCATGCACGCCAAATACATCGAGTGAGTCATCGGCACCCAATAATTTCTTAAGTCCGCTCACACCCCACAGACAAACCAGACCTGCTGCCAAGCCTATGAGTAAACCGCCCATAGCACCAACAAATCCAGCGGCCGGTGTAATGGCGACTAAACCAGCGACTGCACCTGAAGCAGCACCTAACATAGAAGGCTTACCTTTGATAACCCACTCACCCATTGTCCATGACACGACTGCAGCTGCGGTTGCTAAGAGTGTGTTGAGGAATGCCAATGCAGCAGAACCATTTGCTTCTAGTGCAGAACCAGCATTGAAACCAAACCAGCCCACCCACAATAAAGATGCACCCACCATAGTCAGTGTCAGTGAATGTGGTGCCATAGATTCTCTACCCAGACCAACACGCTTACCGATTACGAATGCACCGACTAAACCGGCAACCGCTGCATTGATGTGAACTACGGTACCGCCTGCGAAATCGAGTGCGCCTTTTTGGAATAGCCAACCAGAAACGGCGACTGCTTTTTCTGCTGCTGCTGCATCGGTGAATGCATCAGGACCTGGCCAGAACCAAACCATGTGCGCAACTGGCAGATAAGCAAACGTAAACCACAACACGGTGAATAACAACACTGCAGAGAATTTAATACGTTCTGCAAATGAACCTACAATGAGGCCGCAAGTGATTGCTGCGAAGGTCGCTTGGAAAGCTAAGAACACAAACTCGGGAATCACAACACCTTTACTAAAGGTGGCTGCCATTGATTCAGGTGTTATGCCTTTC
>JAIXOW010000144.1 GCA_027486615.1 Oxalobacteraceae bacterium
CTAATTTTCAGTTGCTCAATAATGTACATGTGTCTCTCCCACCGGTTAGCTGAAAATAGATGGTGAACGACGGCACTGGATAACTCCATGTCCGGATACCGGTTTGACATATATTTGTAAATGAAACCTCCCAATTCCGTGTGAGTATAGGGAAATTCAGTGGTAGTAGGGTGAATGTTTATAGCCTCATGAATATAGGCAGCTATGGCTTGGGTAGTTGTGCTTTTACCGACCCGGTCGCACCCTTCTACAGCTATGAAGGGGTATCTACGGGTGGGGCGAGACGCCATGGTAATTATTGGAGCAAGAGATGGGGAAAGATTTTATCTGTTAATTTTTGTGCCAGATTGTCTGCAGCCTCATTAGTACTTTCTAATGACTGGTCCATGTCGATTACTCTTACTGGGGGAGAAAGATTTTCATCACTGATTAACCATCTTTCATGGAGTTCGTGTAGTAAACGTAGGTACTCAAGGTTGACGCCGGATTCCTCGTCTCTGTTGCGGGCCTTCAGCCTCTCGAGAGCCGTCTCGGGTGAGGCTCGAAGGTACACAATCTCATCGATGTGAGGTGAGATTTGGATTAACCACTGTTGCCATTCATTCAAAATATCATATTCTGTTTGAGTGATATGACCTTTTATTTTAAGTGCCTCAGTAAACACATATCTACCACTGCCCAAAGAACGTTCCATGATTTTTATAGGTTGGTACACTTGTTGGTATTGAATTGCTCCGATCGAAAGCTGAACAAATGTTTGAAAACGAAATGAACATGTGGAGGGATTCAGGTAGGCTTCTTGTAACAAATTTGTTCCATTAAAGTCAATCCATCTGTCGAGGGGCTCTGCAAATACTTTTGCGTTCAAGCCCAACTTGTGTTCCAATCTTTTAACAAATGTACTTTTACCTACTGCAATGTTACCCTCAATCAGTATATGATACTGAGGCCGGTACGGTTGGGACGAATCCATTTTTAGGTAAATTGGAAAATTTCCACAGGCGTACCGCGGAGCGTTCGAACAATGGTGCGGCCGAGCTTGATTTGGCCCGCTGTACGCAGGTTTAGGTCACTGGTCCAGTCTTTGCTGGGAATTGTCTGCTGCAGGTCCACATAAATGGAGTTATAGGGATATTGGGTGGTCAGCTTACGCAGTTCACTGTTTATTTGGTGTGACCTAGTAACTGTGTTGTCGTTTTCCGGGTAGGTACCTGTTAGGTCACAAAATATAATGAACGTTTTTGAACAAAAGGAGGCCGTGTTCAGTAGAGTGAGGCAACATTCACGAATTTCATTAAGTTGGACAGTTTGAATATGCGGATGAATCACTAACACATGCACATTGGGCTTACCCTTAGCCTCATAAATTTTGGATTGGATTCGGGTCGAGAGCATAGGTAAGGATAGGTTAGGGGTTTCACAAAATATGGGCATACGAAATCTTTTGTCGGGTTGAAGCTCAAGGAAGACCCGTCTCAGCGGGGTTGTTCGTTTAGAACTATTCCAGCCCCAAAGGTATGTTACCAACATTTTTGCATCGATTTCGTTCGATAGGGCAAATTTTAATCTCCTTGTCTTTAATTTTAACTGACGTAATGTTGTCAATCAATTCTTGGAATAAAATGATCCTTTCCTTCCAGATAGTGGTGTCTCTCACCCTGCCCTCACCAAAGTGTGCCGGTTTTACGTATGCTGCAATTTTGGGAGTTTGCTCACACGTTAGGCTAATGAGGGATGTACTTTGGGCAATGGTTTCGTGGGTGGAGAGGAATTGGGGTTCAATCAGGTTCAGAAAAATGGTTATGACTGATGGGCAAGTTTGGGCCACTCTCATGATACTCGCACACACCTGGCCGAGACTATTGTTAGGGGCCTCTGGCAATAAGTCTTCAGAAGTCAGGATAAAAATATGAATAGAGGGTTTGCCGGAGTTTAACAAAACATATTTGGAGAATTGTCCCGCTAAGTAGTAGTCTAATTTTCCGGATCTGGATCGAACAACTGGTCGGCCATAAATTGAATTCCGGCCTCCCTCAACCTCATAGAAGTGATTAGCGAAGCCCTCAAGACGGCCGAGTCGTCGGTGGTGCCAGATGTGGACGGGTATCATGATTCTGCAAACATGTTTCTTGCTGTGTTAAATCTTGAGTAAAATTATAGAAGATTGATGAAAGTGAACTGCATAGTACAAGGGTACAATTGTCACAATTTTCTACAGAATAGGGGTGAGATTCTTGGCTCATCTCGATAGAGTAAGTCCTAGAATTAGGTATCTTAGTAATGTTCACTATGCCACTTTTCACCGTTGATAGGGGGAGTTTGGGTCGTGCACTAGCATTGATGAGGTCAAGAACTAGTACATAAGCTCTCTTAGAAGTACGAGATAAAGAATCCAAGTGAATCAGGTCGTCTATGAGTCGAAAATGATCTAAAGGGATAATATCTTGCTCTATTAAAAACACACAATGTAATTGGTGGCACAGGGGGATAAATAGTAGTTCTTCAAGGACTGTGGCGAACAAATTAATGTCTAACACTTGTCGCCGAACATGGATTTGGACTGGCCCGATTTCGATATGTCGGAAATTTGAGTAAATTTCTTCAATGCAAGAGTTTAATTTTTGTTGCCAGGTTGAAAAGTTTATTAAACAAGGAATCCAGAGATGTATCTGAATCATTTCCTAATTAATTTCGGAACACTTCGGACAATAAGTCTAATGATCTTTCTTCCTATCCATCTAGACGCCTCCGGAATCACTCTGGACTTGGACGAAAAGTCGTCGAATCTCAAATCAGCTCCTAAATCTGCCAGGACCGCTTTTGGTTCCGGCAACAACATCCTGGTCAATAACCTTTTTGCATTCCTAACATTGACACTATAACCTGCAATGAGGCTAACACATATTAGAAGTGTGTGGGGTTGTAAACCATTAACTTCATTAATCAATGTTAAGTAGCGCACAACTTCTCGATACTGCCGACCAATCGTGTCTTTGTTAGAGATTACTACAATGTGAATAGTGGGTAGCTTAGTATTATTAACTATCGTTTGGATTATACCAGTTACATAGTCTTTGGTTAAAAGGTGTGGGCGTACATGAACAGTGACAGTGTAGTTATCGGGTAGTTGTGGTAACTTAAGTTCAAGACAGTCATCGTTCTGCCACACATGAATAGTGACCATGAAAAAAAAAAAAAAAAAAGAG
>JAIXOW010000264.1 GCA_027486615.1 Oxalobacteraceae bacterium
ATCTTTGGGGCCTGCCAATTTCTTCACTTTCGCCAAACCATTATTAACGCTCACCACTTCAACCAGCGCCATATGCTGTCCGCTGTCGGGTTCTAATATTCGCGCAGGTAGAAATTCGCGATTCAGTAATAACATTTGGTCGCCCACTGACACACCAGCTAACTGACCACCATTAATTACCCACGACCCAGCAGCTTCTTGCAATACATTGAATTGCAATGGTTTACAGCTAAATACTTTATCAATTTTATCGTGCCAGCGCTGCAGCACAATGTCTAACTCAGAGAGCAAGCCTGGGGGTAAAGGCTGACTATTGGTGGAGATCTCTGCCTCTGGATAGAACAAGGGTGCAATATCTTGCCAAATCACGCTTTGACTATTACGTTCAAGAATAGAGAGGCGCATCACAAAAGGAATCGGACGACGTTTTGCTGGTGGCTCATCTTTGAAAAAGTTCTGTACTGATTGCGCAGTTTCAGAAGAAATAGAACGTGCTCTAGGTGGGCGAACTGGTTCTACACCGAGTGCACCGGGAGGTAAAATTTCTATCGTCATTTGATACGGCATGAGATCAGGTACAGCACCTGTCAATAGACGATCATAGGTATTTTCAGGCAGGACTGCAGCTGCTGAAATCAACCATTTACGACTAGCACCAGCTTGCGCTACAAAACGTGTACGCGCTTGCGATAAAAATTTATTCCAGTCGTAACGCTCAGTACCACTCGCGGTCATGCGCGTCGCTACTTCTAAGGTCGCTTCACGACGATAGCGCTGCTCTACACTGCGACACACTTCTTCATTGGCGCTAGTTTTACCATTGTCGGCAACAAATAAAGTGGTGTTATTCGCTTCATTTTGCGCATACGGTAGGACACGTACACTACGCACTTTCATGTCTGAAGTAATGCGTGTGTTTTCATGCAATTGACCCGTACTATCTACCCATGCTGCAGTTCGCACCTGTGTACGACTTGCCATCGCAGCATCAATCAAAGAATGCTGTAAGGCTTCTAGTCGTTTGCGTGGCTCAGTCGGCAAGGACTGCTCTGCTGCGCTAGCGCACAGAGCAATACTCGCCAATGAGGCAGACAAGAACAGAGGTATAGTATGCATGGCAGACATGCTGATTATCTCCGTGCAGCCATTTGGGCTAGATACAACACACGCAGATCATTCACAACACGACCATCGAGTGAGAGTGTGGTCTCATAAGTGTCATCACCCACTGGGGAGATGGACTCGAGAACAGCACCATAGATGATGCCTTGTACGCGAGTACGGAAGGTATCACTGGTGACCATCATCTCAGCCACGGTTGTTTGTGCATCTAATTGTTGGCCGTACACTTGTTCAGTCAGGGCACGATAAGCATCAAGCTTAGAAGCACGGATTGCCATCAAGCGCTGTTGCGCTGGATTGCGATGATTTTGCGTACTAATGACTGCATAACCGGTCGCACGTACGGTTTGCTGACGTTCCATCAACGGCGTAATCATGCTGGTGGCATCTGGCGAGTTTTTCGTCTCTGCCGCTTTCGCTTCAGCTTTGGCTTCCGCTACTTTAGCTTGTGCAGCTTTCAATTCCGCGTTTTTGGCTTCAGTTGCTTTGACTTCCGCAGCCTTCATTTCAGCCATTTTGGCTTCCATGGTCTTCACTTCAGCCTGAGCTTGCTTGGATTCTGCCTGAGCTTGCTTAGTTTCAGCACGCGCTGAAGCCGCCTCGGTGAAGATGGAAGTTGGCACGGTAGTACATGCAGCCGCCAATCCGGCCACCGACACCACCAACAGTCTAGATATTTTGTTCATAAATCACCCCTTTTTTTGGCCAGCCGGTCAAAAGCTCAACCTTCACACTTTTTTCCAACCCCTAATAAACTTGTCAATGAGAAAACGTGCTCTGAAATAACCCTTGGCGCGACTGCCGTAACAATAGCCTTGCCAAAAGGCAAAAATAACTTTCTCGCTTGCTGTATCGGCACTACCCGCATGATCTTTAGCTTGAATTTAGGAAATACCAACAAAAGTACTCAGGTGGCATGTCACTTGCTTTACAAGCTTCGAGAGCAATTAATTAAGCAGCACTAAAAAATATTAACTCCTTGATTCTTATAAAGTTTTTATAAATGACCACCATCTCTATGTCAACTATTCGACAGCGCTTGTCGAACTTTGAGTTTACCGGGCTCGGAATTCCGTTCCTGGTGCTGTTGATCATGGCTATGTTGGTCCTGCCCTTACCAGCACTTCTGCTCGATATTCTGTTTACTTTTAACATTTTGATAAGTTTGGTGATCATCATGATCGCCATCGGCACCCGCAAACCTTTGGAATTCTCGTCATTTCCATCGGTTCTACTATTTGCCACAATGTTAAGACTGGCTTTAAACGTCGCCTCTTCTCGCGTCATTTTAGTCAATGGCCATGAAGGCGAGCATGCAGCGGGAGCGGTGATTGCAGCGTTTGGTGAATTCGTAATCAGCGGCAACTATGTCGTCGGTTTTATTATCTTCGTGATCTTAATGATCATCAATTTCATTGTGGTGACAAAGGGCGCAGGCCGAGTCTCTGAAGTGAACGCCCGATTTACCTTGGATGCGATGCCAGGTAAACAAATGGCGATTGATGCTGACTTAAATGCTGGCTCGATTACCCAAGAACAAGCAAAAAAGCGCCGCGACGAAATTGCTCAAGAAGCGGACTTCTTTGGCTCCATGGATGGTGCTTCTAAATTCGTCTCTGGTGATGCGATTGCCGGTATCTTGATTTTGCTCATTAACGTGGTGGGTGGTTTGGCCATCGGCGTGTTGCAACATAATTTATCTTTTGGTGATGCTAGTAAGCTCTATGTCTTGCTGACCATCGGTGACGGCTTGGTCGCGCAAATCCCATCGCTCTTATTATCATTAGCTACTGCGATTATTGTTACCCGCGTTACCACCTCGGAGTCCATGACCGAGCAGGCTGTTTCGCAAATCTCGAATCCTTCTGCCCTCTTTATTAGTGCCGGTATCTTAGCCATTTTAGGTTTTGTGCCAGGTATGCCGCATTTGGTGTTTATTACTTTATCCTTAACTACTGCTGGCCTGGGTTTCATGCTGATCCAAAAAGAAGAGGTCATCGCAAATGAAACCAAACAACTCGAAGATGCAAAAGCTCCTGAAGCTCCTAAAGAGTTGGATTGGGATGATGTCGATCAGGTTGATTTAATTGGTTTAGAAATTGGCTACGGCTTAATCCCTCTAGTGAATCCAGAAACAGGTGGTCAACTGCTACCCCGCGTAAAAGGTGTACGTAAAAAACTGTCTGCTGAATTAGGCTTCTTAGTGCAATCAGTTCGCATCCGTGATGCATTGAATTTAGATCCTGATATTTATCACATCGTATTAAATGGTGTCACACGTGGACGTGGTGAAATCAAACCCGGTCGTGAACTCGCTATTAATCCAGGCAAGGTCTATGGTGAATTAGAAGGTATACCAACTAAAGAACCTGCTTTCGGTTTAGATGCCGTCTGGATCGATCCAGGTCAGCGCGACTATGCGCGTACCTTGGGTTACACCGTGGTTGATCCTTCGACAGCGATTGCAACCCATTTAAATAAAGTATTGCGTGATAATGCTGCTGAACTACTCTCACATGATGAGACGCAGCAGTTACTCAATAAGCTGGCAGAGAAATCACCTAAGTTAGTCGAAGATCTCGTACCAGGCAAAATGCCTTTGGGTATTATCACGCGCACCTTGCAACATCTGCTCTCAGAGGGTGTCTCTATTCGTGACATGCGCACGATTGTTGAAACACTGTCTGATGTCAGCAGCAGAACGCAAGATCCAGAACAACTCACTTCCTTAGTTCGTCCTAAGTTAGGCCGCATGATTGTGCAAGAACTCTTGGATATGAAAGACAGTTTGCCAGTCATGACCTTGGCACCTGAATTAGAGCAATTACTGCATAACGTCTTAGCGAATAGCAACGGCAATCAAAACGTGGTGATAGAACCAAGTTTAGCAGAGTCTCTGTTCACTGCTTTGCGTTCTGCTAGTCAAACTGTAGAAGATCAGGGTCTCCCCAGCGTGCTGGTGGTCTCCCCCACTGTTCGTCCTTGGTTATCCAAAATGGTAAGACATCGTGTCAGTGAACTGACTGTCTTGTCTTATACGGAAATCCCTGATGATCAGGCAGTAAAAGTTATTTATACCGTTGAAGCACAGTCTAAGTCGTAACAGGGAATCCTCATGGAACTCAAACGAATCCTCGCAAAAGACATCCGTCGAGCCACCGAAAAAGCCGTAGCGCTTTACGGTAAAGATGTCTTGTTTGTTTCGAACTCACGTGTCAATGGCATGACGGAAGTAATCGTCGCTGTTGAAGTTGAGCCGGAACATATTCAACCACCTGCAAATTTAGGTGATGGCGAACAATTTCATAGTGCTTTAACCTCATCTTTCAAAGCATTAACGAATGGTGCAACAGCCACCGCAGCACCAGTCGTGGAAGATCAAGAGCAAGAGCAAGATCAAGAAATAATCTATAACGGTAAAGGTGAAGTTCAAACAGCGACAACGTTGGCAAATAATGAACGTGATTACATTCGTGGTCGTGAAATCGTTGATTTAGTCCGTGATGAACTCTCTGCAATACGTAAAGAATTTAAACTTGCACAACGCGTAGCGATGTATCAGTCTAATCACATGGGACATCCTGCGGTTAAACCACTCATCTCAGCCTTATCTGAAGCCAGTATCCCAGTCTCACTCCGTACACTATTAGTTGACCATGTGCGTGATATGGAAGATTTACCCACCGCGAAAGAAGCGTTGCAAACGCAATTAGTCAACACGATGGGTGAGCATCACGCAAAATTACCGCAAAGTGGCATCCATGCGATTGCTGGCCCCGCTGGCGCAGGTAAAACCACCATGGTAGCCAAGCTTGCCAAGGCAGCGGCCGAGCGCAAAGGTGCAGAGAATATTGCTGTAATCAGTTATTGCGATCAACGTGCTGGTGCGTGGAGTCAGATTCAAATGCTGTGCGCGCAAAGTGGCGTGGATTGTCTGCGTGCCAACAACCCAGAAATGCTCACTACCCTGCTGGCAGAATTAGGGCCACGCACTCTGATTTTGATTGATACTCCGGGAGTAGAAGTTGCCACCAAGACACATGAGATAGTAGGATGTGCACCAAATATTGAATGCCATCTGGTTTTACCAGCGGACGCAGCTGCAACCACGGTCAGAAAGTACTTGCTTGATCCTAGTTTGGAATGGAAAAGTCTGATGGTCGCTCGTATGGATGAGTCAAATCAGCCTTGGCCGTTGATTCAATTTTTATGTGAGCATCAGGTACCACTCTCTGCGGCATCGGATAGCCCACTCGTAACTGCAACCTTAAGAGTGCTATCGGCTGCGAATCTGGTGAATTTGGCCATTCAAAGTTTAGAACTCGATGATGTGCTGGCAAAAAATAATGCATTGATACAAGAAGTTGCAACAGAAAACACGATCATGACTGCAGCGCAAGCTTTAGTCGAACGGATGGAAAAGAGAGCGCATGTCAACTAAACGTAAAACGGAAGTCATAGGCATCGCCAGTGGCAAAGGTGGCGTGGGTAAAACCACGCTATCGGTGAACCTGGCTGTCGCATTGTCCATGATGGGCAAAAGCGTCATGCTGCTGGATGGCGACCTTGGTTTAGCGAATGCGCAAATTGCGTTGGGCTGTCAAGCGCCCTTCAATATCTCTCATGTCATTTCAGGTCAAAAAACACTGAAAGAAATCATTGTCACATCACGGACTGGTGTCAAATTAGTTCCTGGTGCATCTGGTGTGTATCACATGGCGGATTTAAGCCCTGCTATCACCGCAGGCATCGTACAAAGTTTTAGTGAACTAGATGAAGAAATCGATTATCTGATTGTGGACGCCGCTGCAGGCATTGCGCCTTCCGTACTGGCTTTCATGGAGGCTTGTCAGCGCCGCTTTATTGTTGTGCGCGATGAACCTTCTTCTATCGCAGACGCCTACGGCATTATTAAAGTGATGACGCGCGATCTCGATCTCAACGAAATTTACCTGATACCAAATATGGTGGAAAGTCAGGCGGCTGGAGCTCAGCTTTTTAGGCGTGTTAATG
>JAIXOW010000291.1 GCA_027486615.1 Oxalobacteraceae bacterium
AGTGAGTGCCTTCGTTGCTTTGACTGCCTGCCTGGCTTGCCACAGGTCGTACGCCGTCTGTTGAGCCAGCCACACTTCAGCTGCACCCCCATGATCACGCCCTAGCCAGCGCTCAATACGCAAAGCCATCGCAGGACTGATCGCCGCACGACCATTGAGTACCTTGGACAGGGTCGTGCGGTCGACGCCCAACTGCACAGCTGCCTCTCCAACCTGTAGTCCTAATGCAGGGAGGATGTCATCGCGCAGAGTCAGTCCGGGATGAGGGGGGTTAAACATAGAATTCATATTAGCCTCAGTGATAATCCTGGTAATCGATCAAAACGGCATCGCCGTTTTCAAATGTAAAGGTCAGGCGCCAGTTGCCGTTGACGCTAACCGACCAGTGCCCGGAGAGACTGCCCTTTAGTGGATGCCAGTCCCAGCCTGGGCGATTCATATCTTCTGGGCGGGATGCTGCATCTAGTGCAGAAAGTTGCCGCGCTAATCTCGGTGCATGCATGGCTTGAATACCGGCTCGGGAGCCCGATTGGAAAAAACGCTCAATTCCTTTGTGCCTGAAGCTTCGAATCATGGTGAATTGTAGCGTGTGGCGCTATGCGCTGCAAGACGGTTATGTTAGCTTGGCGGAGACGGAGAGATTCGAAGGTAGCGCTAGCCATCGAGCAAAGCTGTAAGACGGCTCAAGGCGTCATCAAGAACAGCTTGTGGTACTCGTTCAATTTTTCTGGCTTTTCTTGCATTGAGATCGAGCATTCTGATCTTGTTCAGCAAAGCTACGCCTTGTGTTTTGCATCCTGTGTCCATCAGACTCACGGCAAAACCTGCATAACGTGAGTATTCTCCGCCTTGGGTGATTGGAGCAACGAGTACATCACCCAAGCGATTGAATTCCTTGGTAGTCAATACCAATGCTGGTCGGGTGCCTCGTTGTTCGTGGCCGATGGCGGGGTCTAGAGGTACGCTAACCAGGTCACCCCGATCAAAAATTGCCATTACCAGACCTCTTGTCCTACGGGTTTCGCTGAATCCCATAGCGCGAGGTCGGCTGGTGGTGGTGCTTTTGGATCGCATTGTGCGATCAGTTCGGCCAGAATGTATTTTCGCTTTTTGGCCAGCACGATCTGACCGTTATCGGTGGTATCTAAGGTCATAGTTTGCCCAGCTGATAAGCCAAGATCCCTGAGCACAGCAGGAGGTAACACGGCGACCGTGCTGTTGCCATATTTTCTAAGTATGACTTCCATGGATTTCCTCTGAGTTAAAACGACGAAGCAGTCACTATTTTATGATTTGCTTTTATCGAAGTAAAGCATTGTTTAACATCTGCTCGATTCCGACTTGATGGTCCATGAGGGTATAAATACGGATACGGCTTGTGAATCGAATCAGGAAATTGGCTTAGATTCTAGATCTTTAGGAGAAATGGTAATCCCACGCTGCCAGAACTAATGAATGTCGTTTATTGATTTTAGTCTTTATCATCTTCCACGATTACATGCCGCTCTGATTTCTCATCACTGAAATCATGTTTGCCGCCGAAGCTTTTGTCGTAATCAATAGTCAGTTCTTCATCACGGGCAACGTCTCGAACAGCTACCAGCACATAATCGTCATCGAACACGAGGTTGGGCGTCTTGGAATGATTTAAATAGGTAGCGAGATTGACTGCATTCATACCAATTTTTGGAATGAATAGGCGACCTTTTTCAAGCAAGCAGAAGGCCGATAGATGACGTTTCACGCTACTCGGTACTTTTTTCAGATCATCACGAGAAAATTTAATTTCTTTGTTGGTGACCATGCTTTTTAAGGGCGTATCACCAACCCTGATATCACGTAACGCGAATACGCCTATGCCATGAATAGGAGAGACGCCTAATTTACAATAAACCTCGGTGAGCAAATGTTCTTGCAGTTTTTCTTTCAGTTTGCTCATAAGGTGTTGGATTGTGTCTTGATGATTTCTATACGTAAGCCTTCGCGTGTTGCTGTAATGCTGAAGCTGGGCTCCAGTTCATCGCCTTGCTTATCAAGGGGTTTGCAACGCTTGCGCCACAGGCTAGGTTTAAGGGTTCTTCGGGCTCTTAATAGCTCGTTCAGAGTCGGATCAGAGTCAATGAATGAAGGATCGAACATGTTATTTCCTTGATAATATTTGGCTAATTGCATTGAGGTGTACCGTTGTGCGATACTGTATATATGTACAGTATAAATCAAATCTCCAGTCCCATTCCCATCGAGAATACCTCGATGATACTACCAGCGTATGACTGCGCTATTTCTGCCGGATTTCCTTCGCCTGCGGCGGATCATGCCCAGAAACCCATTGATTTAAATGAACATTTAATTCGCAACAAGGCAGCGACGTTCTTATTTCGTGTGCAGGGTGATTCCATGGTGGGTATAGGGATTTATGCCGGTGACACTTTGCTGGTCGATCGCTCTATCGATCCGCGTCATAACGCGATTGTGCTGGCGGTGTTGAATAATGAATTTTCCGTGAAGCGTCTTTATAAGCGTGGTGGTGTGATTCGACTGATTTCAGAAAACCCGCTTTATCCACCGATACAAATTAAAAATGGAGAAGAGTTATCGGTCTGGGGGGTGGTGACATTCAATCTACATAAGCTGTATTGAAAGCGGACCATGAAACAAGGCCTTGCTCAGATCGCTTTAGTCGATTGCAATAATTTTTATGTCAGTTGCGAGCGCTTATTCCGACCAGATTTAATCGGACGTCCTGTTGTTGTGCTCTCGAATAATGATGGTTGTGTTGTCTCGCGTTCGAATGAAGCCAAGGCACTCGGCATCGGCATGGGGCAGCCTTGGTTTCAGTTAAAAGCACTCGCAGAAGAACACAGCGTATTAGCACTCAGTTCTAACTATGCTTTATATGCCGATGTATCTAATCGGGTGATGTCAGTGTTAAGCACCTTCTCGCCAAGACAAGAGGTGTATTCCATTGATGAGTGTTTTGTAGATTTAAC
>JAIXOW010000003.1 GCA_027486615.1 Oxalobacteraceae bacterium
CAAATAAGAAAATAAAATAGATTTTTTTTTTTTTTTTTTTAAATTCACAGGGTGTTGTGTTGTATTTATCACAATAAATTTGATAAAAAGTAATTTTTTACTGTCAATTTGCAATGAAACCCTTGAAAATGTTGCTGTGATGACATATAAATTAGCATTCGAGTAATGTAGTAGAAAATTCTGACTTGTTTAAAGTCCTTAAGGTCTTTGAACGGGTTAACTGTCCGTTTTAATTTTGAAGGGGGAGAGACACCATGGATCAACATCCACTGGTTTCGCAAGATGGCTACGATCCGAATCGACTGCTAGACGCGTTAATCCAAAAATTGAATTTAAAAAATGACGCAGCCTTGTCTCGCGCTCTCGAAGTACGTCCACCAGTTATTAGCAAGATCCGTCATCGGACCTTGCCAGTCGGTGCGTCCTTGTTGATCCGCATGCATGAAGTGACAGATCTGAGTATTCGTGAATTGCGTGAATTGATGGGTGACCGTCGTAAACGTCTGCGTATTAGCGAAGTCGATGGTAAGCCACGTACTATTGAGGATGATGAATAAGCTTTTTAGTTAAGCTCTTCATTTTCTGTTTGTAGCTCGAGCTTTGACTAGTCAAAGCTTGAAAACAAAGCGCCTGATCTTATAAAGATTTCAGGCGCTTTTGTTTATCCGCGCAGATTAGCGCCTGCAACCGTTGCAGCTAATAGAAGCACCACAGCAGTAGTTAGGAGCGTACGCAGGGTGAGCAGCCACTCTGGCATCCCATAGTGCTTATACAGCGCCTTATCGACCTGCCAAGCGACGATAAAGCCGGCCATGAGGAGGGCAAATCCAAAGCCTTCTAATAACGTAGCAGTCCACGCGATTAGAGAGGGGATAACACCCCAGATCAAAGCTTGCTTGGTGTGCTTCAGCGAGAGATCAGCACACAGCATGGCAGCGCCCCAATGTATCCCACCTAAAAAAGACAAAATCACCATGCCATAGGCTAGTTGGCCGCGCACAAAAGCTGCGATCCACAGAGGGTCTGCTAGGCAAGTACCCAACAATAGCAAGACAAAAGGAATTAATCCGGCAAAGCCTAATAAATGCGAGAGACGTTTATTTAAAAAATGGGGATTCATGATGTGCAAAAAATTAAAAGCAATCTGCACATTGTAAATGCGCATGACTTTTAATGCTGTGCGTTGTGGCTTGTTATGAACGCTTTGACTGCATTATTTAATAGTAGAGGCTGATCTTTATGTGGAGAGTGTCCGCATGCAGGAAGCTCTAGCAGAGTGGTGTGAGGTACTTGATCGCGTATGCCATATATTTGTTGCATGCTGCCGTATTCATCTTCCACACCTTGAATTGCAAAGAGTGGACACTGAATCGTGGAAAGTTCAGCAGTGATATTCCATGTTCGGAAAGCAGGATCCAGCCAAATGGTATTCCATCCATAAAATGCAGAATCAGGATTGTTGTGATGACGCATGAGTCGTTCACGCAAGCCTTGCTCTTCATAAGCGGTACGTGCTGCTTGTATGCTGCTGATGCTGACCTCTTCCACCATGATATGTGGAGCAAGCACGATAGCGCCGGCTAGATGTTTAGGAAAATGCGCTGCATATAACAAGGCGATCGATCCGCCATCGCTATGACCAAACAGCCATGGTTGATGAATATCGAGTTGCTTGAGCAATGCAGGTAAGACAGCATGCGCTTGATGATGCATGAAATCTACGCCCCATTTTTCCTGCGGCTTACGTGGTGTGGATTTGCCATAGCCAGGACGTGAATAGACAAGTCCACGCATATTGAGTTGTTGACATAGCTGATCGGGATAGTCGCGCCATAATGAGACTGAACCCAAACCTTCATGTAAAAAAACCATGACAGGTGCAGATAGATCTAGTGAGCCTACCCACGCAATTTCTAGCTGAGTGGGTGGGCCATTCCAATCCAAGTCGATAACACTATTCATGGAGTTGTAATGCTAAGCGTAATCAATTTGTATTTATGAGTGTCGATTAATGCGAATCAGATTCGCGCAATTTAAAACGCTGTATCTTGCCGGTGGCAGTTTTTGGTAGATCTTTGATAAACACAATCTCACGTGGATATTTATGCGGTGTCAGTCGTGTTTTAACAAAAGCCTTTAAATCAGATTCCATGTTTGCATCTGCAGATTGTCCGCTTCTTAAAACAACATAAGCAATGGTTTTAGTTAAACCTTGTTCATCTGTTTTACCTACGACTGCGCTTTCTAATACAGCTTCATGCCCCATGAGTGCAGATTCCACTTCAATCGGTGAAACATATTGCCCACTGACTTTTAACATGTCGTCACTACGACCTGCATAGTGATAATAGCCATCTGCATCAAGAATATATTTATCGCCACTCTTGACCCATTTGCCTTGGAAGGTAGAGTGCGTTTTTTCGCGATTTGTCCAATACAGAACAGCTGCACTAGGCCCACTAATATATAAATCGCCGACTTCACCCGTTGCTACTGGATGGCCTGATTCATCACGCAACTCAACTTCATAGCCCGCTACTGGTTTGCCTGTTGCGCCATAACGTACTTCACCAGCGCGATTAGATAAAAAGATATGCAGCATTTCTGTTGAGCCTAAGCCATCAAGAATTTCACAAGCAAAATGTGCTGTGAATTTTTCTCCAACTTCTTTTGGTAAAGCTTCACCTGCAGACAAGCAGAGCCTTAGTGCGACATTTTGACGTGAGGGTAGTTGATCAGAAGCGAGCATCGCCACATATAAAGTTGGCACGCCACAAAAAATTGTTGGTTTGTTTTTTGTGAGACGTTCGAATACGGCATAGGGAGTGGGTCGCTCTGCCATCAAAATCGTGGTAGCACCAACTGAAAGGGGGAAGGTGAGCGCATTACCTAAGCCATATGCAAAAAATAATTTAGCCGCTGAAAAAACGATGTCCTCTTCACGCACTTGCATCACGGGTTTGCCATACAGCTCAGCAGTCCAATACAGATTAGCGTGGGTATGTACCGTGCCTTTAGGCTGACCCGTAGAGCCACTTGAGTAAAGCCAGAAAGCGAACTGATCAGCATGTGTATTCGCGGCTTTTGTTAATGGTGTGGTTTGAAGAAAGCTGTTGAAAGTAGCACCAGCAGCATCTGCTTTGCCGGAGATTAACAGCGGTGCTTGATGAGACGATTGCTGTAGGGCTTGTTGAACGACAGGTAGTAATGCATCAGACACAATCACCAGTTGTGCATCACTATGCTCCAACATGTAGGCGTAATTTTCTGCGGGAAGTAGCGTGTTAACTGGTACGGGAATAACGCCTGCATATAAGGCACCTAAAAATGCTACAGGCATATCGATGGTGTCTAACATCACGAGTAATACACGTTGCTCAGGTTTTACGCCATGCGCCAGTAAACTCGCAGCAAAACAACGAACACGCTGATCTAACTCACCATAGGTGAGTGTATGATGATCATCACGATAAGCAAGCTTAGCGTGACGATCTTTATTTAACCTGAGTATGTGTTGCGCAAAATTAAAGCGCTCAGGCAATGCGGCATGCGCTGCATGCATAACTGTCTCCTCTACACGGGGTGATTATTTTTTATATCCCGTAATGAAAAATCTAAAGCTATTTATTTTTATGTTTGAAACGTATTGTGTTTAATTCGTATAACGTGCTTAGCTATTCCAAGTGGTGCTGCTATGACTAAGCTCAGTCAACACAACAGAGGAAGCTTGAATTGCACTGCGACGATGATAAAAACTCAGCGCACGTAAGCCACCTAATTCTTCACCGCCGCCTGCACGTCCAGGCCCGCCATGTATGGATGCAGGCATCACGTTGCCATGACCGGTTTGAGTTTTTGCTACATCTGAGCTGACTACATGCACACGACCATGTGAAGTTGCAAGCTCACGTGCAGAGCAAGCCATCAGAGCTGCATCATCACTGTAAACAGAAGCGACTAATGAACCCTGACCACGATGGGCAATGTTCATAGCGTGCGCAGTATCGCGATAAGCTAGGAGTGTAGAAACAGGGCCAAACACTTCATGATCATGCACCAGCTGTGAGTGATCAGCATCCTTAATACCTAACAGAGTTGGTGCAACAC
>JAIXOW010000068.1 GCA_027486615.1 Oxalobacteraceae bacterium
CTAGTCCAAATAAATACTGAAATAAAACACAACCAATTAGCGAGTACCAATAACGACCTCACGATTGAAAGACTACGTACCGCCATACATTCCAGCCTCTATAAATATTGAAAAAGTCTCAATTTTTCAATGCATTAGCTAATTTCTGATTCAGCATCTCAGCAATTTCTAAACGCAGCTTAGAGGTTGCATGAATTTCCATCTCACGTTTATAAGCATCATTGACCAAGAGTGCCGCAGCTGAAGATGCCTCTTCAATTTCAAGTTTTAGCTCAACGAGTCGATGTTCTAAAAGCTTCTTCTCTTTTAGCTTGACACCGATGCTGCGAATTGCCAAATCAACATCGGACCAAGATTCTAAACGTGTGTCGCTGATTTTAAGACTGCTAAATACATCTTGAATCGAGTCACCGAGATTAGAAAGTGCATCTGCAGACAGTGCTTCAGTTTGTGTTGCAATTTTATTATTATTAGGCGAATGATGTTCATTAACTAACATGAGTGGAGTGACTGCGTCACTCCATCCAGAATCGGGTTCAAACCGTTTCATTGCAGGCTTAGTAGCAGCATTACTCATAACGGCCTCCGGAGAATATTATTAAAACATTAATTACAATGATACAAATTAACTGTCAAAAGAAATACATTTCGTATAGTATAGTAGCAAAATAGCTAAGTAAAGCATCTGGTAAATTAAAATTATTCTTATAATCAATGGCTTGTCGGTTAAATCGAGGCTTTAAATGAACTCACCGCTAAAAATATTAATCACTAGTCAGAAAGGTGGCGTTGGCAAAAGCACGCTATCAGCAAATCTGGCAGCTTACTTCGCATACATAGCAGGTAAAAAAACATCACTGATCGATTTCGATCATCAAGCAACTTCAGGTAAATGGGTGAAGAAGGCTTATCCCATAGGTATAAATTGCACCACAGTAGATTTACCAAACTCTAAAGGTTCAGGCATCACACTACTGAAAGCAAAAGAAGCACTGAGAAAAAATGTTGAAGATAATAATGTTGTGATCTCTGATCTAACATGGACTGATGTATTACCACCTGAATTCTTATTTGAATTTGATCTCATACTGGTACCAAGTTCATTGTCTTGGGTTGAATTAGATAGCACGATGGAATTCATTAATCGTTTTTCATTCATCTTTAATTCACGCATGCGTAAACCACCTAAGTTGGTGTTAGTGCCTAGCCGTGTAGATGATTTAACGACCTATGAAGGTATCTTTACTAAATCCTTTACCTCGAGCTTCTTCTTATCACCACCGGTGATGTACAGCCCTAGTGCAAATGAATTCTTTGGTTCAGAGTTCTTTGTCATGACAACAAACAAAGAGATACGCGAAAACTTCTTAGAGTTTGCACGTTCAATAGAACAACTTGCAGAAACTGAAGCACAGCAAATTCAAAATCTAAAGCAAAGCACTTCACATCACAAAGTGAATGGTTCGATTTTGGATAGATTCCGTGCAGTACGTAATTCAACGGAACAAGAGAAACGATTAGCACCTGCTAATCATGTACCACCTCCTGCTGTAGTATCAGCAAAGCGTTCTAAATCAGTGATTCCTTCTTTCCTAAGACGTGATAGCTGAACACCTTGCTCAAACTTGTTTGAAAATAAATAAGCCGCTTGAATCAAGCGGCTTTTTTTCGAGCTCACGAAATACGATAACGCATTACAACTCTTCTCAACTGCGCAATAAAAAATGGCTACTGCATTCACATGCAACAGCCATCAATTTCTTTCCTCACTCACTAGCCATCAACAAGACACTGAGGCAGTGTGGAGAGTTTAATTCAATGCGGACATTACTAAATCATGTTCCATCCATTGACGGAGCTTGGAAGCATCTTTCACACGTGATTGTTTGCTCTTACCATTGAGTAAAACAACAATCACATCACGACCAGCGATGATTGCTTGAAATGCGACGCACTTACCTGCCTTAGTGGTGGTACCTGTTTTTTGAACTACGATGTCCCATGAAGGATCATGAATCAAACGGTTAGTATTCGAATAATGCAAACTCGATTTTTGTGTTTCTAATGTATACGCTTCTTCCGTTGATAATTCACGAATTAACGGAAATTTTTCTGCGGCTGAAATTAATATCGCGACATCTGATGCTGTAGAAATATTGCCACTCAAAATACCAGTAGGCTCAAGAAAATGACTATCCCGCATGCCTAACTCTTTTGCTTTTGCATTCATGGTTTCAACGAAACGCTCAAGACCACCTGGATGATTTTTTGCCAGTGTACTAATCGCTTTATTTTCAGAACTCATCAACGCCAAACGCAATAAGTCATAACGACTTAATTCTGTATCTTTGCGCAATCTAGAGCGCAGTGATTTACCAGCAAATCTTTTTTCTTCGCCTAAGGTAATCATTTCAGACAAATCTGCGCCTGATTCAACAATCACAATCGCAGACATCAACTTAGTAATAGAAGCGATGGACAACACGTCCTTGCTATTCTTTTCGAATAAAGCACGACCAGAAGCTTGATCTAAAACCAGTGCTGAACGAGCTAGCAATACAGGAGACTTATCATGCAAAGCCGCTTCTAATTTTGCATCAAGGGCACGTTCGCCAGTGATGGACACAGAACTCTTATGTAAGCGACTAACACCATTAGCCCATGAGGTCGCCATGGTAACCATTGCTGCAGTTGCAATAAGGCCAGTAAAACAAGCCATACGCAAATAATTAAATTTCATCTTCAAAACCATCCTCACTTTCAATACTCAAACCACTGGTTATCTATCTAGATAGGTATCGACAGCAGCTTTGAAATATTGACGCCGCAATGCAGCAAATTCAAAAAAGGACGGCCATTATGATCAAGATTGTAATAAGTTGCAATATGGAAATTGACAAAAAGGAAGGATATGACTTGGTTAATAAAGTAGAAACATTTATTGCATGCCTTACTCTACTCATGAAAAATTCACTTTTCTAAGGCAACCACCCTTTGCAAGGATTTGTCACGTGTGAGATCCATGCGCAACATATTAGTTAGAAGGGTTGGCAATTCTTCAGCATGTAAATGCCAGAGGTCTAAGGTGTAGCCATCGTTTAAGGGATCAATATAGGCACCATGTTGACGGATTTCGAAATGCAAATGCGGCCCCGTAGAACGCCCCGTCGATCCCACCAAGCCTAATTCTTGACCACGCAATAGTTTTTGACCCACTGCGAGGTTTTCTGCAAATTGACTGAGATGCGCATAATAAGTGAAGTAATTCCCACCGTGATCCAACACGACCAAATTGCCATACGCACCGCGCCATCCCATGAAGGCCACTTGCGCTTCTGCTACTGCACTGACTGGCGTGCCCATGGGCGCAGCGAAATCCACACCGATATGCTGCCTATGATGACGAATTGTGACTGTACGAAAACTCGTTTTCTTTTTTTTCTTGGCTAATTTAATTGGCTTATTAGACTTAATAGGCAAACGCTGTTTTTGCGTTGTGACGCTCTTCCCTATGCCGCGCGATAAACGTCGAAAACGCACTGGATTTTGCCAAAAGAGTTTTTCAAAGTCGGTGCCATTTTCATCAAAATAAGCACCTGCTTTTTCATCACGATTTAACCAAGTCACCGCTTGTAAGATTTTTTGTTTTTCACTATCGGTATAATCAAGCAACTCAAGTGCACTGATTTTTTCTGAACCAGTTTCAATATCAGGTTCTGTCACTAGTCTAAAACCTGTATTGCTTGCATTACCTATCGACTTACTCATTTCACGCATCAAAGTTGCAGCTTCCCAAATTAAATGAGAAGGAACCGGACTCGCTTCGCTCACCAATGCTTGTTCCCAATCCTGCACGGGCATACGTATTTCTGTCCATTGTGCGCGATTTGAAGCCGATAAACTGGCGTGCATAGCGCCAAACTGCATGGTCAAGCCATTTGTATTGAGGATAGCGAGATCAAATAACTCTTCACTTACAGGAAGCGCAAGCATCAACATGGAACCGGAGTTTGCAACTTCAGCAGCAACATAATTCAAACAAGTGTGCTTGCTTGAGAACTTTCTGTCAGACAGCGAAGCAGCTAAATCATCGGTTGATAAATGCAGTCGCTCCACAAGTAAAGGCAACGCTAGAGCTGGCAAACATCCACGAGAAAAATGTAGTCCTGCTGAAACTGCTGTTTGTACTGCTGGAGGTGCGCGATGATGAACATCGGTAATAACTGGCGCGCGTGATCGCTTGGTTTTATGAGGCTTCTTTTGTCCACTCCACGCAAGCGAAGTAAATAACAAGAAAAGACATCCTACATATATATAGGGGGCTGTTCTCTTCATAAAATAATCAAACACCCTATAAAAATATTGCAATAAAAATAATCTTTTGAAGCGTGCTCATCCATTTAGGATCACGTGAACACTGCGTCTCTTATGACAAAGTTTGATGATGAGTAAAGCTAAGTCTGTGAATCTATGCATTAAACAGTCGGCGCATTATAGCGATTAATTATTTGCCAGTTACCACGATCAATCTGGGCTGTGATTTATACGAGAGTTTTAAGTATGTTTGCAGCGCTTGAATCAACAAAAAACTTGTTAATTTAAAAATAAAATCTAATACTTGAATCTATTTCATGCAGTTTTAAGATTTTCAGGCAAGAAAATGCAAGTAGGATAAGTTGATATAAGTCCTTGATTTTAGGATGATATATTGCACTGCAGCGGAATAATCATAACTAAAAGTAGTAGAAAATTATTTCTATAGTATTGACTTGATATACCTAGCCCCCTAGAATCCGCACAGATTTAAGGGGATGTGGTTATCTTTAAGCTAATGAATTTTCAATGCTTCTAACCACAGCATCATCAAATTAGTAGTGCGTGCGTCTTAAATGTATTTCAACGCAGTAGTCGCATCTACTTCCAACAAGATTGCTTCAGCGACCAACAGAGGTCGTCATCAAAGCAGCGCCGACATTTGCTAACAATAGTTTTAATAGCAAATGAAATTTTTATTTCGCGGTGATTTTAAGCAGCAATATATACGCTTGCTTTTGGCCTCATCTCAGAGTGCCTGACAAAGTCTGACCAGCTACTTATCTAACTTGCAACTAACGTTGAGGTTAGTTAGGGTTTGAAGCTAGGCAAATTTTTCAGTCGTTTTGAGGGCCGCGATGATTCAGGAGGTAATATGAATAATCGATCAAGAGTAATTGCGCTCGCAGGTGCAGGCAAATTTGCCAAACTCGATCTCTCTACAAATAGTAATCAACCACGTAGTAGTTTGCTCTCACGAGCTAGTGGCAGTCTTATCGCATTAGCGCTTGCCGCTACCCTAGCTTGGCTGCTGGTTTATTTTCAGCCACAACTCGCTAGTCAAATGAAAGAGCTATCTGCTTTTTCTGAAGTGCATGACATTGAACAAAATGCGCAAATCAAAGCATTCGATGAGATGTTAGGCTTGTCAGCAGAAGGCAAACGCGTCAATGGCATTCGTAACGTGTCTGATAACTTAGCGCGTGTCAGTACTTCACCTTCAGAAGAGCAAGCACGTGTAGCTGCATGGTTAGCACGCCGCTACCATATCGCCAATAATGCAAGTGATATGTTGGTTGAACTTGCTTATAGTGCAGCGTATGAACAAAAAATTGATCCTCTGCTCGTTTTAGCAGTCATGGCAATTGAATCACGCTTTAATCCACTCGCTGAAAGCAGAGTCGGCGCAAAGGGTTTGATGCAAGTTCTACCGAAAGCAAATGGCGATAAATTCCATGCTCATGGTGGACTTGATGCCGTTTTAAACCCAGTTGCTAACATTCAGGTTGGCGCAAAAATACTCAAAGACTTTATCCGTCGTGGCGGCTCTGTGGAAGCAGGCTTAAAGCTTTATGTCGGCGCTGGCAATATGACCAGTGATCTAGGCTACGGCAATAAAGTATTGCAAGAGTATGAAAGACTGAAAGCCGTCGCTACTGGAAAATCTCAGTCTACATTCAATAATGCACCAGCTGCTGGTGCTATCAACATAGAAGCGAATCTTACAATTCCTGCTGTGATACATACACCTGAAGAAGATGTCTAATCGTTGAACATAGCACGCAATAACCAAGCAAACTTAAAGAGCCCAAGCGGGCTCTTTTTTTATGTGCGTTATTTTTTTATAAAATCAAAAGAATTAAAAGGTATGAATATTATTTTGCATCAATAGAACGTTATCAATCGAAATCATCAACCAGGAACTAGAGAGGCTGAAATACTTACTACTTACTTTACTTTTTAAATCATCAAACAACATGAACCGAACTTCTCTAGATTCACGATCATCATATTTAACAACTCCTACCAACGAAATTATTATTAACAACAAAACATCAACAAGGTCAAAAATAAATGAATTATTAAGTGAAATACAAAGCTGTTGCAGACCGCGAACGCACAAAGAAATAGAAAACTATGCTCAACAAATATCAACTATTTTAGAAAGTGACCCAACATTCAATGAGCTTCAACTTGCAGGCTCATTTATTCAAAATGAAGCTGCACTAATTATTCTCAAAGGCTTAGAAAATAATAAAACTGTAACCTCACTCAACCTCAGCAATAACTACATCAATGCTAATGGTATAAATGCCATTGATAAAATATTACAAAACAACACCAGCGTTATTACGCTCGACCTGTCAAGAAACTCACTTGGCAATGATGGGGCTATCGCAATTGGTGAAATTTTAAAACATAATAAAACTCTACAAAATTTATATCTCAACGCCATACAATTATCCTGTAAAGGTATAAGCGCTATTGCCAAAGGCTTACAGGAAAACTCTTCTCTACTAGGAATAGAAATAAAATATAACGACTTTTGCTACGATAGTACAGAAGCTATAGCTAAAGCCCTACAGAATAATTCAACACTGAAATACATTGATTTGAGCGGAACATGCATTGATATGCTAGGTATTCAAGGAATAGCAGCAGCATTAAAAAGCAATACCACCATTACGAATTTTTTTCTTAGCTATGAATTTTTAAATAATAATGAATCAGATGATTCATATTCTGATAATTACATGCGGGCTGACAGTTTTTCTGAAGTTGATTCAGACCATGAAGAAAGTAGAAATGAGCATGAAAAAGATTTTTTAAAAGAATATGCAGTAATCCAATTAATTTGCATGAGAAACTATCAAAAAGAAGTGCTAGAGCATAAAGGAACAATTTCTTTTTGTTTATTAGCGCCTGAACTACCAACAGAAATTGCTTGCCTCATTGCGGATAAATTACTCATCACTGAACATGATGCTGCCACATTACGCAGAATAGGCAATAAAGTTTAGTGCGCAATCATTTAATTCGTGCTGCAAGACCAGAAAACAATGAAAAAGCGGATCTACAAGATCCGCTTTTTTTTATGTCAATTCAGTTTATCTCATTGCGGAACTAAAGTAGTAAATTCAAACACTATTTATTTTACTTTAATAAGTGAGTTAATATGAAAAGAACTTCCTCTTCACCAGTACGTACCAGACTAATGGATATACAAGCTTTCGAAGAAAGAAAATATTTAACAAAATTATATAACCTAAAAAAATCTGAACATATGGAATTAAAAATGTTTGAATTTCAACGGATTGGAAAAGAAAAAGCTATCTGGATGAAAAATCATTATTTAAGTAACCCACACATAACAGAACTAAGACTGAATCAAGTAAGTTTACTCAACGATGAAGCCTATGATTTAGTATATTTTTTAGAAAAAAACACCACCATAACTTCGCTTAAATTATTGAGTCCATCAATCAATACAGCTGGCTTTAACATCATTGCACAAGCATTAAAAACTAACACAACACTACAAAAAATAAAATTTTCAGATAATGTAAACCGCGAAAATGTCTCACCATCTATTGCAGAAATAATAAAATTCAATAAAACGCTAACCGATCTTAATTTTACTAATCTTCATATCGACGACGATGGCATCAAAGTAATTTCAGAAGCATTAGCAATAAATACTTCTCTAAGTAATATAAATTTAAGTGACAATATCTATAGCAATAATAGTGCAAATTATTTAGCCAGCTGCTTAGAATTAAATAGAACAATAAAGCATATTAATCTTAGATTGAATTTAATGGGAATTGAAGGATATGAAATACTTTTGAAAAAACTAGTAAATAACATATCCCTAACTACAATCAGTTTAGATGAAGCAAATCCAGCATTACTCATTTCTGAAGAATTTATAAATAAAAACGAAAGATTTCAAAAACATTTAACTTTACCACGAGATGAATATTTTAAAATATATGAAAATATACAATCTATTTGCCATCGCAATAAAGAAAAAGAAACACTAGAACATAAAGGAACAATTTCTTTATGCTTGCTAGCTCCTGAACTACCAACAGAAATTTCAAATCTAATTTCAGAGCAATTATTAGTTACAGAACATGATGCTGCGACATTACGTAGAATAGGAAACCTAGTTTAAACCGTATTTTTTAAAATTATGTGGTAAGTCTAGAAAACAATGTAAAAGCGGATCTACAAGATCCGCTTTTTTTATACTTAATTACTTCATATCCACTATTCTTTTAAATAAAAAAATCATCTCTTTATGATCGCAATATGGATCAAAGGTTTATTAGATTTTGATACAGTAGTTACGACATTCAGGAACTAGAACACCGTATAGGTTGCTGAGACTCTTTACATGTCACCCAACAATTATTATGAACCGAATTCTAACTACGCTACGACCACCACTACCCAGTCTGACGATTGAGGAACAAACCAAAGAAAAATACAAGCATGTTTATTCATACATAAAAAAACAACTACACAATCACACCCATGGCAGCGTATTACTCAATTTCAAAGCTGGTCGGATAAGTCAAGAAGGCGCTGAAATTATTACTAATTTTTTAGCTAGCAATCCAAGCCTTAATGAAATTATATTTAAAAGAACTACGTTCAGAAATGAAGCCGCTGTAGACTTAGTGAAAATTTTAGAAAATAACACGACGTTGACTAGCTTAGTATTTGATACTTCACGATTCAATTGTGGTGGATTCAAAGTAATTGCTCAGACCTTAATAAATGATAAGACCATAGAAAAACTTACTATTGTAGATAGTTATATCAAAGACGATATGGCTGCAGCTATTGCTGAATTTTTAAAATCGAACACGAATTTAATTGAACTATCGCTCGCATCAAATTCTATTGGTGATGCGGGTGCTAAAGCAATTTCTGATGCTTTAAAATATAATTCTAATCTTAAAAAATTAGATCTTTCAAATAATTCTATTTGTGATCAGGATGCCTCAATCATCTCTGAACTTATAAAATTTAATTCATCATTAACAGAAATTAATTTTTGCAATAATAATATTAGAAATGAAAGCGCTACAGCGATTGCTGAAGTATTAAATTTTAATACCTCGCTTTCTAAACTCTATCTTGATAAAAATCTCATTCTTGGTAAAGGAATCAAACATATTGCAGATGCTCTCCTATTGAATCAAACGCTTACCGAATTAAGACTTAGTATTAACATCATCGACTTAGCACACTTTGTTGAACCTCTTCGAGATTTTAAAAGTACTATGGAAAAATTAGGTTTTACTATTGATAAAGAAGGTAGTACTCATTCTAATATTGAAAACTTAGTTTTTTTAGGCCAAGAATACGATTCGAAGATAAATGACGCACATATAAAAATAAATAATATAAACAATACCGATTTTCTTGATGCATATATAACTATCCAAAAAATTTGCAATAGAAATAAAGAAAAAGAAATTCTTATTTACAGTGCTAGACCAGTCTTAAAAGCACTAGCTCCTGAAACACCTACAGAAATCGCTGATTTGCTAGCAAGAGAACTATTGGTAACAGAGAGTGGAGCAGAGACTTTGCGGCGTGTGGGCGATTTGATTTAATGCATTTATATTGTCGGTCGCAGAACAGGATGTCGTTCTTCAAAAGCTCTGGCGGCTCGCAATACCAATGCATCACCAAACATGGGACCCACTAGCTGTAGACCGATTGGAAGTCCATCGTCTGTTAATCCACAAGGCACAGTAATCGCTGGTTGTTGTGTCAAATTGAAAGGATAAGTAAATGGTGTCCAACCCAGCATAGTTTCTGCATTCATGACTTCATGCCCTGCTGGCTTGGCTTCGAATGCTGGCACTGCGACAGTTGGTGTCGCGATCAAATCATAGCCTTGCATGAATTGACGCATGTGTGAGCCCAACTGTCCTCTGCGTTGATTTAATTGATGAATATCAGTCACACTTAAACGCGAACCTAATTCAGCCTGTGCACGAAAATCCGGATCGGTAAGCGCTTGTTGTTGTTCAGTCAGCGTAGACCAAATCTGCCATGCTCCCGCAAACCAAAGACCCGTGATGATATCGAGTGGATCTTCAAACCCAAGATCACACTCCTCTACTTGCGCTCCCATATCAGCAAGCGATTCAACAGCGAGCCGCACTGCAACGGCAACCTCTGTGTCGACTTGTGCGTAGCCTAAGGTAGGAGAATACGCAATACGTAAACCTTTTATACCTGTATGTAAGTTCGACAAATAATCCATCGGCTCATACGGCAATGAAGTCCAATCGCGCGCATCAGGCAGTGACATCACGTTCATCATTAATGCAGCATCCACCACACTCATCGTGTGTGGCCCTAAATGCGCGACTGAACCAAATGGGGACAAAGGAAAAGCAGGCACTCTACCAAAACTAGGTTTGAAACCTACGTTTCCACAAAACGCTGCAGGTATTCGCACACTACCCGCTCCATCGGTGCCAATCGCACAAGGACCCATGCCTGCTGCTACAGCTGCTGCTGCACCACCAGAAGATCCGCCTGCAGTACGATTTACATTCCAAGGATTGCGAGTGATGCCAGTGCGCGGAGAGTTAGTTACGCCCTTACAGCCAAATTCAGGCGTGTTAGTTTTACCCAGAAGGACTGCACCTGCTTCACGTAATCGCTGAGTAACAGGGGCATCCACATCCCAGACTTGATTGGGATCGATGGCAGCACTACCACGTAAGGTAGGCCAGTCTTTGGTTAAGACTAAATCTTTGATCGAGACAGGCACACCTTCTAAAGTACCAACCGGTGTGTGATTGCGTCGATGGCTTATCCAGCGTTGTTCACTAAGCTGTGCGCTTTGCAAAGCGGCTGCTTCATCAACCAAACAAAATGCATTGAGGCTACTATCCAATGCTACGATTCTTGCTAAGACTGCACGTGTAACTTCGACTGGTGTAAGCGTACCACTAGCATAGTGACTTAGCAGTTGTTCAGCACTGAGTGCAGTCAGCTCATTCATACAAAATCATTCTGAGGAAGATTTTGATTTAGATGGTGTTTTAGTTTTTGTTTTTTCAGAGGCTTTCGGTGATCCTTTGATTAACAAGCTGAGTTGCTTACCAAAAGCCTTTGCATCACCTTTGAAAATTTTATTCAGCGCTTCTGTTTTGATTAGCTGACTACGTAATCCAATGCGTGTAGCATGATTTTCAGCGAGCTCAATCGCAGCAGTGACATACTCATCCACCGTTTTTGCAATGAGATTGTCTGGCAAATCCATACGCTTAAATAAACCTTCATCAATATGCTCAAATACTTCGGGTCCCGTTTTACAGACACCGACTAAACCATGATGAGTCATATCGATGATGCCGTTGGTATTCCCGAATGGGAAAGGATTGATATACATATCACAGCGCGAAATAATGCCCATATATTCTGCATAAGGCTGATGCGGATAAATCATGGCATCAGGCAAATACAATTTAATCAGGTTTTTAGCCTGCATAAAAACAAAGCCCTGACCAAAGCCCAACAAGAAATGAAATTGTATGGGGATTGATGCGCGTTCAGAAATTGCTTTGCAAGCTGCTAAGAAAGTAGGATTCAATTTCATGAGCGAAGAAGCAATCGCAATCGATATCTGTTCAGGCTTTCCACGTATAACTGGATTAGCTTCTTTAAATGCCGCAGAAGGTCGATAAGGCATACCGTTCTTAGGTAGCATCAGTAATTTTTCAGAAAAACAATCAGGATCGCCGACATAGTCTTCTTCAACTACGACAAAATCAACAAACTCGGAACGGGTAGTAGCTGGATGACCGAGTGCCACCAATTGTATCGGCGCGACACGCAAGTTAGTCACAAAGAGCGTGAGAGGAAACATACCTACGCTAGGTAGATACAACACCGAAGGCAAATGTATTTCTGCCGCTTCTCTGACTTTTGCAGCACCGCCAAGAGCATCCCCTGCTTGAATTTCTATGAATTCATCAAACACAGCGCGACCGGTTGCATCAACTGTGCTGGGATCACCTACTCCAATTAAATGAAACTTCTCACGTGCGCCTTCTAATGACAATGAATGGGTGCGATAAATTGAATGTTCAGCGGAGAACCATTCCAACACCACCATCATCACCGGTTTATTGTTTACTAACTTACGTGGACTACTATTCACATCTACATCGGTGATATTCAATTGTGCTAATTTTTTTCTGATTAGCCGATTAATTGGTGCTTTAATGTCATGCCGCCCAGGTAAGTCTGCATAACTACAATGCATGTAAACATCATGCAATATGCCTATAGGCAGAAAACTTAAGTCACTGACTTCATCTAAGCGTGGTGGAAGCCATTTCAAAATCACTTCACGCTTACCATGTGCGGCAGGCGTTGCTAAAAATCGTGGTGACATGAGTACGAACGCTAAGCAAGCCGTTAATTGCTTGTTGTAGTCCCACATAGCATTTAAATCGATGGGAATTTCTGATTCCGGTGAATACAGCATACAAAATTTCAACAGCGATCTATCATCCAGTTTAAGCTGATCTGAGCCTATGCCTTCTAAGTTTAGTAATCGTATGATGTGATCAGTATTTCTAAACGGGCTAGCAGCAAAAATTGACGACAGCCAGCGCTGCCAAGAAATCATGTGGCCGTAGCCTTGATCAGATAAATGAAATTCTGGATCAGAAAACAAGCAAGTTACCGCTGCAGTAATCCGCGTTAAGATATGCGTATCAAGTTCAGCACTATCCATCAGAGCAGAAATTTTTGCAGAGAACTGCTCTCTCAAAGAACCATAATTACGATTGAGTGAATCAAGCAAGACTACTAAATGTTGTGCCGCTTCTTCATGACGGCGGGAGTAAGCTGCACTCTCGAATGCTTCTAATGAAAATTGTTTGTTATCGGTAGTCATCTTAGATTGAATTCGAAACGTAAATTATTAATTGTGGAGTACATCACAGAGGTGTAATTTCACTGCGCCATTTGACCCATGTTCCATCATTTGCTGGTACTTCAGTGCGCACAGTAACAACACCTTTTGCAGGCACTAAGAATTTCCCACTATCTTGCAAACCGACTTCTACGCCGTCAGCGTTATAGAAGGTAAAGTTCGCAATTGCGGTGCGTTCTTCTTGGGTTGAATTCGCCACAGTGAGTTGAATGACTTTTGGCTCGACGTCTGTTATTACTTCAGCCGCAGCAACATACAAACCTTTTTCTTGAAGCTCTGATTCTTTAGGTAATGCACGTTGCTCTAAGCTAGGCTCAGCTCTTTTTTTTTGTTTTTTTGAACTCAAGTCATAGCGCTTAAGTCTATCGCTTAACTGCATTTTTCCGCTTAAGGCTGTCACACGCAACAAAAGATAAAACACTAACAGTATTAATAAGGAAGCCGCTGCAACGGTTAAGACGATGAGAGGATTGCTAACAATAGACCTTAAGACTAGAGTGATTTCAGATTTAATCGTGCTCAGTAAATCAGTTGAACCTGATAGTCCTTCCAATGGCCTAGCTTGCATATAATGCAAAGACTCAGCAACAAACTGATCCATACCTAATTTATCGATGTGATCTTCTGATTTAGGATTTTTTAATGCTGCACAAACAAAATCAGACATACTGTTGAAGTATTTTTCTGACTTGCCTTGTGATGAAAATGAAATCACTTGCTGCCAGTGCAAACTATTATGGGGAGCAATCATAAAAGTCGGCAAATTACGAGACTCGGCAATACGATCCGTTGCTTGATTCATGCAAATCGTGATTTTTTCTGCGGCACGCTGCAATCGTTCATCCGGTATGAAAGCGCTAGCTGATTTACTTTTCACATCGAGTGCATCAAAAAACTGCGGCAATCTTGAAGCAGCTGGTACGTCTTCAACACTGACAAAATCCATAACTGCTTTTTGATCAGCAAGCTGCCACACTCCTATTCCTGTAAAAAAAACAGTAAGCGCAAAGGATAGGGAAATGAGAAACCAGAGGATGATGCGAAGTAGAGTTGAGAGCAGTGTCATCGTATAGTTGTCTTTAGCACTGAATTTGATTATGGCTTGATGGTTGCTTCAGCATTGAATAAAGAATCTCTGCTATGAACGCATCATTACAAAAAAGAAATACTCTAGCTTAATATTTTGTGCTTTACCACTAGTAATTTGCACTATCTCACCCTGCTACGATTACTTCCATATTTAGGACTAGATAGACTTCGATCGATACGCAATCCATGCCGCCTTTTTTGAGTGCGTATGAGGTATTGTGATTCAAGAGATGGATGAAATTGTTTCTAAATTAACAAATAATTTTTATTTATATTTTGCTAATTAAAAAAGAGGCGCTCAGTTGAGAAAATAGGATTTTGCAACTGTATTTATCAACCATACTGCAGCAGAAACTTAGCGCCTACTAATCTTTTTGGAGCTAGAAATAAACGGCACTTTCTCTTCTTTTAGGCCACCATTTACTAAGAGAATTTTTAAATCTTGAAGTGTTGACGTGCCCACTGTTGCTTCATTTGTTGTTGATTCTGTTGGTCGCAAGTCTCTATCAACATTAACAAAAAATTTAGGATTCAATGATTTCTCTGATTTAATTCCATTATCTTTATTAATCTTACCTGCAGAGCCTGCATCAAATTCTGGTGTTACATACAGCGTACCTGATTTCAAAGAACCAATTGCATAGCCAATTTGTTCCAGCAACGTGCGATCAGGCACTATAGTGTAATAACCCACATTAATAGCACCTTGAGAACTACCTGTGTAATTAATCATCGTATAAAAACTACTATCGCCATTCGCGCAATTAGCACAAGCATAACCAACTCCGCCAGTCCAAGTCTGTCTGTCATACATTTTGCGTGCATCTAGTGCTGTGATAGTTACAGTCGGTTGTTCACGGTAGATGACATACATACCCGGAGCATCTATTGGCAAGAGATCAAGTGCAGGCGTTACTGAATTATTTTTAAATGTATTTTCATTTGCACCATATCTAAAGTTGCCAGTGCCTGAGCCAACAAGTGCAGCAATTCCTGTGCTTCCACTTACGCTACCTGTATAAAATTTTGCCGAATCAGTAGAGTCCATCACTATTCTGCTACTACCTTGCAGAATAATATTTCCTCCTGTTGCATCGCCAGCACTTCTACTATTATCAGCAGAAATAACTAAAGAAGAATTAGCTGCACCACTCATATTAATCGTCGCATTGTTTCCTATTGTTATATTACCTTTATCTACAGTTATTTTATTTGTTAAACCTTTCATGAAAATTGACGAACCTGCTTCAATAATTAATCCACCATTGTTTACTGTTAGCGTAGTGCTATTGCCTTCAAAACTAAAGTTGGAATTATTATTTTGAAAAGATAAATTCCCATTATTGACAGAGATGCTCGCATTACCTTCTACTACTAATCCATCTGGATTAACTTTTCCAAGCATTAAATTGCCATTGTTTGTATAAACAACACTACTTGCATTTGCGGCTAATACATTAACTGAATTCGATGTAGAATTTAAAACATGATTACCACTACTACCATTCAATGCTAATTTATCAGCAATAATATTTCCACTCATACTTTGTGTAACAGTACCATTTGTAACGAACTTCACCACACTGTTCGATGCGGTCATAGTGCCATTCAAACTGACACTACTACTTGCAGTAACTGATATATTTTGAGTACTAGTTACTACGTCCGTAAATCCTACCGTTGCTGCTGAAGTGATATTGATACCAGAAACTGGAGTAGCATTACCTACCTTGGCAAAACTAAAATTACCGCCACCACCAGCTGTGAGTTCTTTATCACCGTTAATAGATCCATTAATATTTAAACTTGAATTCGATGTTGCACTAATCGAAGCATTACCACTTAAGTTCACAGCACCTGTTACTGTATTTGATCCTGATCGACTTACTAATGCACCAGTATTATTGCTACCTGTACCGTTTAATCTAATCGCTTCATTTAATTTAATTGCTTCGTTGGCAAAACCTATACCTGAACTCAATACAAGTGATCCGCCATCAACAAACGTATCTCCAGTTACATCACCTAATGCAGCATTATTAGTAACAATTAACTCACCGCCACGAACATTGGTAATGCCGGTATAAGTATTAACTCCACTAAGTGTCAAACTTCCATCACCCTTTTGCTCTACGCTACCATTACCACTAATATTATTATTGAATGCATATTCATTAGCACGATTGAAGCTTAAGTTCCCATTATTCACAACACCGGTTGTAGAACCTAGCGATCCTGTATCACCGCCATTACCCACAACTAAAGTGCCATTGCTAATCGTCGTCACACCTGTGTAGTTATTATTTACAGTCAATACGACTCTGCCGCTACCCTGCTGTGTAAAATTACCTGATCCGCTGATAACTTTATCCACCGTAGCATTTGAATTGAGATTAAATGCTAAATTTGCATTGTTTATGATCTGGCTAGTATTACCAATCGAACCAATATTTCCACCATTACCTACTACCAAGGTACCGTTATTAATCGTCGTCAAACCTGAATAAGTATTATTCGCTGCTAAGACAACCGTACCATTACCATCCTGCGTGAATTTTCCGCTACCGGAAATTGCTGAATTCAAGTTAACTTTGGTATTTAAATTAAAGCTCAACTCTGCATTATTGACAATGCCACTAGTATTACCAAGAGAGCCATTTGATTCACCATTACCTACGACTAATTTACCCCTACTAATAGTAGTCACACCTGTATAGTCATTATTTGCTGTTAGCTTTACAGTGCCACTACCGTCTTGCGTGAAAGACCCATTACCACTAATTACTTTATCAAGATTGACAGCTGTACTTAGATTAAAACTGAGTTCGCCATTATTAATAATGCCGATAGTATTTCCTAAAGCTCCATTTGAACCACCATCACCTACGACTAATTTACCTCCATTAATTGTTGTTTCACCTGTATAGGTAGTATTGCCAGTTAAAGTCAGTGTGCCGTTACCAGATTTTGTTAATACACCACCGCTACTATCTAAATTACCAGCCAAGCTTAGTGATTGATTACCTGTATCAATATTAAATTTCTGATTTGGTGCACTAGAGAATCTTAGTGAATAATCAGTCTTAACTCCCTCAGCAAATTTAAGCGCTCCACCTCTAAAGGAAATCATTCCCGTATTAACATTCGTAGTCGGGCCTAGTGCTGAATTAGCATTAACTTGAACCGTACCATTAATAAGTGATATACCACCCAAATAGCTAGAACCATTATTCGATAACATCAAGGTACCTGAACCAATTTTAGTCAGATTCGCTGTACTGCTACCACTTAGGTTGCCTGTGTAGTTAGTATCATCACTACGATTGAATGTGAGATTGGCATTATTGACGATATCTCTACTATCAAAGATAGAGCC
>JAIXOW010000248.1 GCA_027486615.1 Oxalobacteraceae bacterium
CCAGATAAGCTTCTACAGGTCGCCCAGAATTTTTACCCGCAATTTCAAAACCCTTGAGCATGTCATAGGCACCAATGGCATAAACCAAGGAAGTATCTTGAAACAAGATAATGACTTGAGTGAGCAATATAGGCGCCATATTTCTTAAAGCCTGAGGCAAAACGATCCACCGTAATGTTTGTTGTTGTGACAAACCTAAGGCGAGTGCTGCTGAAGTCTGCCCTTTAGGAATCGACTGTATACCTGAACGAACAATCTCACAAAAAAATGCAGCTTCAAAAGCAATGAATGTAATTACTGCCGATACTTCTGCACCAATTGGTCTGCCCAATAAAAAAGGCATCAACAAGAAAAACCATAGCAGCACCATGACTAAGGGTATGGAGCGCATACCATTCACATATACGGTCGCAGGCCAGTGAAATAAGGCACGATGGGATAAGCGCATTAATGCGAGCACTGTACCCAGTACTATGCCGCCACAGGTCGCTAACACTGTGAGCTGCAATGAAAATAAGAAGCCATGTAAAACATAAGTTTGTAACAAGCTACCACTAAAAAATGTGAAATCGAATGTCATGCTTTCACACCTATTGCACCAGGCAGTCGTGTTATAGATTCAATCCATGCCATGACGCGATTCAGTGTTAATGCTGTAATGACATACAGCATGGTCACAGCCAAATAAATTTCCATACCACGTGCAGTTTCTTCTTGTGCTTGCATGGCAAACAAAGTCAACTCAGTCACTGAAACTGCAAAAGCAACAGAAGAATTTTTCACAACATTCATCACTTCGGATGTTAAGGCGGGCAAGATGATGCGCAGTGACTGCGGCAAAATCACATAACGATAACTCTGAACAAGTGACAAACCTAATGCAGAAGCAGCCTGACTTTGCCCTCGTGGTAATGCCTGTATGCCAGAGCGCACTTGTTCTGCGATACGTGCTGAAGTAAATAAACCTAAGGCTATCGATGCGAGCAAAAATGAAGACAAGGCTTGTAATGCGGGGATAAAGGCAGGAACAACGTGATACCAAATAAAAACCTGAACCAGCAAGGGTATGTTGCGAAATAATTCTACCCACATGATGGCAATTAATCGCCAGCGACTAGACAGCGTTCGTAGCACGCCTATCACTACACCACTGAATAAGGCAATCACAAGTGCAAGCGCAGCAACACTGACAGTCCAACCCCATGCAGAAAGCATCCACTGCAAGTAAGTGATGTCGCCTCCCTTACCAAAACAAGAGGCCGTAGCCTCTGTGGTAATGGTGCTATTACAAAAAAATTGCCAATCCCAAGCCATATTAGCTAGCCGGTTGATCGCTAGGCGATTTAAGATTTTCTTTTAAACGCTGACTCATAGGTAAAGTGAGATTTTTTCCATTGGGTGGAATCGCTGATTCAAACCATTTTTTATACAGCTTTTCAAACTCTCCTGATTTCATTAAGCCAATCAAGGTTTCATCAACTAAGGCTTTAAAAGCGGCATCATCCTTACGTAAGACACAAGCATAGGCTTCGGTTTGTAATGGCTCACCAACGATTTCATAATCAGCGGGATTTTTTGCATTCATGACCAAGCCTGCTAACAACACATCATCCATCACAAAAGCTTGCGCTCTACCTGACTCTAGCAATAAAAAACCATCCGCATGATCTTTTGCAGGCACTACAGAGAGATTCAGATTTTTTTCTAAACTGAGTTTACGCAGTTGAGTAAAACTTGTGGTGCCCGTTGTGGTGGCGACTGTTTTATTGGTTAGATCACCTAGCCGTTTTATTTGTGCTGATTTTTTGACTAACAAACGTGACTCAGCAAAAAAATAATTCACTGCGAAACTCACTTCTTTGGCACGCGTTGCATTATTCGTGGTTGAGCCACATTCCAGATCGACAGTGCCATTCGCCACTAAGGGCAAACGATTTTGTGAAGTCACTGCTTGAAACACAACCTTAATATCTTTTTTTCCAGTTTTTTTACGCACTGCTTCTACTACTTTATTTGCTACATCCACACCAAACCCACTCGGCTTACCGGGCTCTGCAAGATAACTAAAGGGTATGGATGATTCACGATAACCTAAGGTTATTGATCCACTCTCACTTATTTTTTGTAGCGTATCCGCTTGCGTTACACCACTTATCAAACATATTCCAGCTAATGCAATAGTGCGCATGCATAATGGTAAAGCCTTCATGATCTTGCATCCTTGATTAAAAAAATATTGATTAATCACCACTCGCACTGCCCTCTCTTCTAGGATCAGCGCCACCGGATAAGCCTTTTTTTTCCTTCATGATAGCTTGCACACCACTAGGAAAGGGCATGATAGTGACGCGATGTCCCATCGCCTGCAAGTCACTTTGGTGTTTCTCCAACACCGAACCACGTTCTAGCTCTGTTTCCTTATTTCGACTACCCATATTGGGTAATGCAATTGCTTGTTGCACATCTAATTGCCAATCAATGATGCCTATCAAAGTCTTAGCAACATAATTGATGATGGCACTACCACCTGGCGAACCTAATAGTAAATAAGGCTTGTTATCTTTTAAAACAATCAGTGGTGCCATAGAACTACGCGGTCGCTTACCAGCTTCAACACGATTGGCAATCAGTGCACCAGAGGGATCAGTAGGTGTTAGTGAAAAATCCGTTAACTGATTATTGAGTAAAAATCCCTCAACAAAAATTTTGCTACCGAATTCAAATTCTATGGTGCTCGTCATACTGACAGCATTACCTTGTTGATCAATCGCTACCATGTGTGATGTAGAAGGTAAATCTGCAGCGTGATCGATGCCACGTTGTGTAAGCTTGATTGACAATTCTCCTGCGGTAGCACGTCCCATACTGAATCGACTATCAATTAACGCACCACGGCGTTGTAAATAATCAGGCGCCAACATTGCGTGCACTGGAACAGTAACAAAATCAGGATCAGCCACATAGCGATCACGATCTGCAAAGGCAAGTCGCCCTGCTTCAGAAAAATAATGTACTGCAGCTAAGGAGTTGGGTTGCATGTTCTCTAGGTGATGTTGTTGCAACATGCCTAGCATTTGCATAACAGCGATACTGCCTGATGAAGGTGGTCCCATGCCACAGATTGTATAAACACGTATCACACTACAAACTGGTTCACGCACTTTTGCACGATAGTGCATAAGATCATCCAGACTTAAATCCCCTGCTCGTTCATGCTCACGCACTGCTGCAACAATTTTATTAGCGATACTTCCCTGATAAAACGCATGCACTCCTTCTGCTGCGACGCGTCGTAGTACTTCCGCATAGGCAGGATTTTTTAATCGTGTACCGACTGAGTGTGCTGCGCCATTCATATAAAAATAAGAACGTGCAGCAGTTTGTTCAAATAAATCTTTGTTATTCGCTATCTGCATGTGCAAGCGTGGTGACACAGGAAAGCCTTCTTCAGCCAACAGAATTGCCGCATCAAATAAACGCGCCCATTTCAATTTGCCGTGCCTCTGATGTGCCAACTCCAAAGCGCGTAATAAGCCGGGGGTGCCCACTGATTTACCACTATTGACTGCTTGCATAAA
>JAIXOW010000352.1 GCA_027486615.1 Oxalobacteraceae bacterium
GATATTACTGACGCTAAAACCGGTTGATCTGTTGACATTTGCAATAAAACTATATTCCTTTCTTTGGGCCACATTGATGGATCTCATTTGTTGCGTAAAGAAAAAGCATAAAACGAAAGAAGAATCACTTTTCTTTTAATAATAATGCAATTACAAGTTTGCTTGACACAGCTACAATTCAATAGGTTCCTTACGCAGATACCGGTAAGTAATACTATATTCCTTTCTTTGGGCCACATTGATGGATCTCATTTGTTGCTTAAAGAAAAAGCATAAAACGAAAGAAGAATCACTTTTCTTTTAATAATAATGCAATTACAAGTTTGCTTGACAATTGACAGCTACAATTTAATAAATAGGTTCCTTACGCAGATACCGGTAAGTAATGTGCTCTCTTTTGTTTTTGAGAAGCAGTAGTGCTGAAGCTTCTTTTCTTTACACTTTGATATCTTTCCTAAGAAGCCAATACATGCAGTGTTAAAAATGTTTCCTCGATCTCCATATGTTCAGGATCTGTATGATCAGCTTGAGGGTACCAATCGCGTCAATCCCAGGCATTTGCCGAGGTACGTGAGGTACGACACAGAATTTGGGCCGTACCCTGAAGGTCTTCGACGTTACAACCCAAAGCCACTATCTCTGCTCTGTTCATCTTTAGCAGTGGCTAATTCAAGTCCCGCAGCTATTCGAAGGTAATTTTTTTTGTTTAAATATTAACTTTTTGCATCAAAATTTACTTTTCAGGTCAATTTCCGACAAAAATTTTGTATTGGCTATTTTTAGTGTTTGCTCTTTTTTGTACTTTTGACTATGTAGAAATTTGGCCTAAAAAGTTTAAATTTTGCTTAAAAGTATAAATTTAGGCAAGTTACTTCAATGTACACTGGCAACACTAAACTAAGATCTTTCTTTGTCAGCGTGCTTTGTTTTTTATTTTAATGCTGTAATACTAAGTAATTTTTTTTTGAGGCAAACATTTTTTTCTTCTTTATTTTATTTAGAATGATAAAACGTTAAATATTGAAATATTCTTTTCAGTTTTGTTGTCAATGCTCGTCATGAGGCTCAAATCCGGACAGCGACTGCTGATGCCAAACTCGCATCTTCGCTTCGAGTCACAGTTGATGATTCAGGATATGAGACTCCGGCTAAGAAAGCCAAGGCAACAACCCCCGCAGTTACTGACTACCCTACTGTTCCCGGAAGGGCCATCGCCTCTCCAGTGCTCGTCGCAGAGCTTGAAAAGGGCTACGAAGCATTGTATCTAACTGTCCCAGGAAGTCTTCAAAGGTCACATGACCTCGGCCAGTCTCCCCCGCGCAATGATTCATTTGTCAAAATCTGCAATGCCATGGCACAGTCTCCAACGCGAGTAATCGGTCTCTTAAATGAGCAGGAAAGAGTCGACAGCTATCGACACTTCGGTAGGGAACTTATTTCACTCGATAATGACGACGAATTTTTTGCTTGGGCTGCCTAGGCTATTTACCATGATCAATGTACATTTACGTTGTTTTTATATTTAAGAATTTAAATTCATAATCAGGTTAAGACCGTTGATTGAAAAATAAGTCTATGTACATTTTGTAAATAAGTAGTAGTGTTGTTGAACCGGCATTAACTTAGTAAGAAACCCTAATTTTTTACTTTAAAATGTAAATACTTGTGACTTGTACTAGACCCTGCATGCAAAAACTCAATTATGACCCTATTTGACTTTTTCTTCAACGCCTTAAAGTAATTTTATAACTTATGTTTGACTTTTTAAATCTCGTCTTTTGACTATTTTTAAAAAGAACTAGTCTTTTTGTGAACAATTTTTATAGAAATGATTATAAAATACGGAAAATAAAGAATATTTGTTTGTTTTGATTCTTTGTCTATGTTTTTATGCCATTTTTAGGCTAGATATTATTTTTTAAAGAGGGCCTTTTCATTTTTGCAACAAAGACTAGTCAAAATATCTAATCTCTTCATGATTAAATAATTGCTGCAAAAAGAAATTAAAACTGACATTGCTGTTTTGATATTAATTTGGTGTGGCGTTAATTAAAATGTACGTAGTCAAAGCCACAAGTTGAAAAAATTTGCGCAATGTAGCCAACCCGTATTCGAGATAAATTGCTTTTTCAAATACATATTTTCTTTCTTTTTTGTCATCCAACAATTTTATGAATTTATTTTCGATATTTTTTTCCATCAGAAGTTACTTTGGTTTGCTAATAGGGCCGCTACACGCTAGACATTTTTGCTGAGATAGTAGTGTTGTCACAGGTTTCTGTGCCAACCAAGGTAAGCTCAGAAAAAAGCGTAATGTACCTTGATCTAATTTTGGTTAAGAGCTCACCTTGGCCTTTAGAAATCGATGGCTCAAAATTATCTTTTTATCGCAATATCGCGAGCATGCGTAACGACCCTTTAAATTTGTCCCTCATATGACAGAAAAATGAAAGCAGACTTCAAATTCATCTAAGGGGTCGTTTTAAACCACTTGTTTACAATGGGGACAGTTTCCAGTTAGATTATTAATAAGATAGTTATCACTATCTCGTCAAATATCGTTACCGGACGGGAACAAAAAACGAAGTCAGTAGCATTCTAAGTTTATTAGTATCAAAGGAAAATTTACACAGATTAAAATTCGTATCATAATGTCAAATATTTTAAGGAGGATCATATAAAGAATGTTTTGCCTTAAAATACAAAAAGGCAGCTAAAGCCAAATCGTGAATGCAAAATCAGAAATTATCAGATATATTCCTTTTAATTATGAGCGTATCAGGCTGCCATCTGTGCAGCTGCATCCTCCTCTTTAAAGGAATCTTCTGTGGCTGAAATAATCTTGCTCATAAGGACTTCCATGATAAGGGGCCAGGTCCCCTCTAGGACAAAATTCCCACCGAATTGCGCAGACAAAATTTGCAATTTTCCATTCTTGGCCTTGGCTAGGGTGTGGACAGAAACGGCTCGGTATTGAGGCATTTTACGCACGACCTCAAACCGCTCCATCCATTTGCGAGTCATGTGAAGCCCAAACACGCCACCATGGGGAGGGCTAAAGTCTTCCACCATCGGGTTCAGAGTGATAACTGCAGGAACCCGTGGGCGCTTTGACCGAAGTTGCCTGGAGGGGCCGGGTTCTCCGGAGGGGCCTTGTCCGGAGGGGCCGGGTTGTCGTCCGGAGGGGCCGGGTTGTCGTCCGGAGGGGCCGGGTTCGGCGGTTCCCGGTTGCTCGGCGGGCGGGGGACCGGGTTGAGGTTGTGGTTGCCCCTTGTTCCTTTCTTGACTTCCGGCGCCGATATATGGCACTACAGCGTAGCCGATATATGGCACTACAGGATAGGGGCCGGGATTCGGTTGGTTTTGCATGGTAAAGTTGGCAAAACTGAAAATAAAAAGTTGAAAATAGCAATTGGAAAAATTAAAATGTCCGGTTTTATATTACAGGAACAAAGTACAATTTCAAATACTTTATGAAAAAATATTTTTCCCCATTACAATTCCATATCAAAAATTGTAATTAAGTTTCCGAGTAATTACACTTCCAAAATTGTAATCATGAGTAAATACTTTCCTTATCCAAGCTTTCAAATGCCTTACAAATGGAATAGCTTAAAAGTAATTGGCTAAATACAAAAGTTTTGCGTCAAAAATGTAATTGAATACCATCAAAAGTACAAAAATTGAAGCGGATACTGATGTAACAAGACCATTGAATTTCATCTTGATACAAAGTTCATGGTTGTGGAAAGAAAAGACTAATTAAAAGAAAAGTAGTATAAATAAAAGCAATGAAATACTTACTAAAATTGGAAACTTCTTGAAAATTGTTCCTAGTGGAGCTTTGTGATGTTGAGCGGAAAAACTTTACAGACAGAATGAATTTAATTACTCATTTTCCCTCCAACCTAAAGAAAATCGGGGGAAGGCATTTGCCAGATCTCTAGATTTCTCTTTCGTATTAAGTACCTGGTTTGCAAACAAGAATATGGATGAAACCCCTCCCTTTTTGCACTCTTTATTGCTCAAAAAGCTCTTAACGGCTCACAAATCATTGTTTGCAGTTTAAAACCCTCTAATTTCACCAATCCCGATCCCTTCCCCTTTGGCTGACCTTAATAACCTTTTTTAACCGGATTATCTTTAGATTTCTCATATGGAACAAGAATATGGATGAGAAAACCCCCTTCCTTTTTTGCTCTCTATCACATTACGTCATAGTCCTCTGCTGGTAGGAAAATCATTAAGGAAATATTTAATTTGTCAATTGAAACATAATATAGATTTAGAAAGTTTGATTCTTTCTGTGCAGACCTTTAAATATTCAAGTTTCAAAATGTGCCGCAACACTACTGTCACATCTTGTTTCAAAAGTTGCCCATATTTGGAGTTGAAATGTTATATTTAAGGTTTTTATCTTTTTATTCAACAATATTGTAAGCCAAAATGAATAAGAAGTTAGTAGTCATATAAATGTACGGTCGATTTGAGGAAATGTGCATAACATTTTTCAAAAAACAAAGGTGTAAATTACACGTTTTTAGATTTGTTTATAAGACTTTTAGAAAGATTCAGAATTGATGTTAATTCTTCAACTTCCAAACTTGCTCCCCGAGTATTGAAGAGCTTGCAAAGTTGGCCGACGAGATCTTTCTTCTTTCTTCCGACGTCCTCCTCGGGGTCGGCAGAAGTAGGGCTCGAGTGGTTGACGAGATATTTCTTCTTTCTTTTGACGCCCTCCTCGGGGTTGGCAGAAGTAGGGCTTGAGTCGCTCTCCAACCATTTTCTTTTTTCTGGTCTTATTATGGCCACAACTTGAAGGTCAACCTAAAAAATGAAAGAAACCCTCAATTTTATTCACTGTAAAAATTTAGGGGACGTGTTACCAAAGTAGTGTATTTTTGTCATTCCGTTATTTTTTTAGCTGAAAAATTTAACATTTTAAAGCAAATATAAATAAAAATTGATTTTAAATTCCAATTGACAGTAATTTGCACACTTTGTAACACAAACCATTTTGAAATCAAGAGTTTGGAATTTTACCTTGCCGAGTAAAGTTGTAGGGTCGTGAGAAATCAGCAAAAGTTGAATAGGCTTGGCCCTTTTATATATCAACTTCAACTGTCGATCCATTTGTGACAATATCGAGCTCGTTTCGTCAAAATTGATGCTCAAGGCGGCACAATTGTCGGCGTCAAACGTGACTCCGTGGTGGGTAACGTTGTCATGCGTCAGTGCAATTTGTCTAAATTTCATTTTTGGCATGGTGGGAAGGTCAAAGGGACACGCCGAGAGGGGCACGTATGGATAATTTTTCCGAACGACGACGAGATCGAATTGTCCGTTTAATTCCTCCGAGAACTTCAGTGTGTATGTCACCTGACGTTTCAGGTGAAAACTTCCGTCCGACCTTTTACTCCCGTCCGGAAAGGTCATCGACAAGCGCAGAGGAAGACTTAAAAGTGTTTGGGTCTCTTTGTGATTAACATTCTGCAAAGAATATAAAAATAAATTATCAATTTTTTTTCTCAAAATTGAAATTTAACTTTCACTTCCTTTCTAACTCGAGCAAATTACAAAAAAAAACATTTCTTTGAAAACATGCATACCTGCGGGCTATCGCTTCCGTAACTGTTGCTCCCCATTCTTCTTGTATTGTAAGTGAGCTCCGGTTTCAAGAACGTGGGTCAACTTGTAAGTGAGTTGCTGATTATGCTTCGGTTTCAAAAACGACTTACGGGATCACCAAATTTTCTGTAACAAAAGTATCCAAGGACTGAGATATTTCAACTATTTAAAGTTTAATTTGTGCCAAACTGTCCGAACAAAAATAATTTGCTTTCCAAAACAAATGCTTAAGATTTTTGATGTAAAATTTGCAGGAAAATTATCAGATCACAAGCCCTAAATTCTCAAAATTGCATGTACATGAAATAAAAGTACCTTTTTGCTCGTCTGTCAAGAGAGGCAGGTGGAGGACCTGGACTGCGAGGACTTGTGAATATGCTCCGGTTTCAAGAACGACTTACAGGGTCACCAAATTTTCTGTAACAAAAGTATTAAAGGACTGAGATATTTCAACTATTTAAAGTTTAATTTGTGCCAAACTGTCAGAACTAAAATAATTTGCTTTCCAAAACAAATGCTTAGGATTTTTGAAGAAATTTTGCGGGAAAATTATCAGATCACAAGCCTTAAGTAGTGTTGTTAACCCTCTTTTTAAAAAGCACTTGAAAACCTCGGGGGTGATCATTTCTTACTTTTAAAATACAATCCTTTCTAACAAAACGTAAAAATTCATTAAAAACAAAAATTATAAAAGTATAGGTTACCTCTTAAAATGAAAGCACAGAAAACGCTCCTGACAATCTGGAACTGTTTGCCTCTCCTTGCTGGATGAAGACAAGGACTGGCGTTCAGCAATCTCGATCAAGCAGATCTTGCTTGGTATCCAGGACCTGCTCAACGATCCGAATACCAACCCTGCACAGGCTGAAGCTTACAACTGTTTTTGCCAAAAAAGAGCAGAGTACGAAAAGAAAGTCCTGGCTTGCGTCACTTGTAGCTTAATCTAAATTCACTTTAATTACAAACTAATTAAATAAAACACAACTTATGTTACAAATCTCGAGAATATTTAAATATACTTAAAAGAAAGCAAAAGAAATTTTACTGGATTTTACTTTTTTGATAAAGTAAACAAACAAGTCCGGCCAGATTGCCGCATGATCATTATTTCTGCCAGATTGCCACGTGAATTAGCAATTATTTAGTCACGCTCTTTTTTCACTTAAGTCTTTTTTATCAAATCCATGAAAGTTTTTCACAATGTTTGTTTCACTCTATTTTTGTTTATTGCTATCCCTCTCTCTCACATGTTAAAAGAAATTTAGTACTTTTTTTAAAGTTAGAAGATTCAACCATCCAAATGTTTAAAAGTACTTTTGAATTTTTCTCTTGTTTTGTTGTGTAATTGTTTCTAGTTCAAATAGTGAATTTCTCTCATAATTTTTTTCAAATGCTTCAATTTCTTCCAATTTATTTTTTAATCCTATCATTTGTTTTGTAACTTCTTTGTAATGCCTTTCAATACTTTCAATTACGCTCACTATTCACCCCCTCGACAAACTCTGAAACCTTCTTCTGATCAAAAAAATATTAGTGACAAACAAATTTCAAACTTTGGTTTTATTCCTAATTTATTGCTGCAGAAAAAAATTAATAAACTTTGGAATAGGCGCGTGATTCGGATTATTCCTCTCGTTCTTGTTTTAGAGACTTAAATTTGCAATCAGTTTTCTGATCCTCGCCTCCTTCTGCCTTGCTTCAATCTCGGAGTGGTTGTTGATGATTGCCAGGACACACTCGCATCGCCTTAGTCTGTAATAATCAATTGTCAAGTAACTTTTCAAAGAACTCATTATTTGTTTGGTAATTTTTAAATATTTTTTCAAATCCAAAATTACTTACCCGGGAGCATGACGAATGATGTTGTCCACTTTCATGTCGGAATTGAAACACACATCACAATTTGCAATGTGTTTCAGGAATTTTTTCCCGAACTTCGGGCACATGCGAAAGGTGATGATGTCCGGATTCATTGTTTTTAATAATCGAAATTGACTAAAATAAGTTTTGTTAATGTTATTGTAATGCTCAACCTGTTTATCTGTTGAACAACGCGCTGTTTACAAAAATGTTAATGTTACACTAACTCACGGAACCTCGCCAACGGACATTGTAGAACGACGAGAAAGCTGTTATGACTTTACGTACCGAAATATACCCACCAAAACACGGATAAGAATAAGAAAGCTTTTAACGGATTAGATATTGGTTTAAGAAAGCTGTTATGAATGTAGGCCGAAATATACTCACCAAAACACGGGTCGGATAAGTAAACTTGCTGGGCATCCCCCCACCCCCTCCTTCCTCCTAACCCTGTCTATCTCCCTCTTTCACACTTTCTATTGCGCATGC
>JAIXOW010000395.1 GCA_027486615.1 Oxalobacteraceae bacterium
GGATATTTTAATTAACAACGCAGGCGCAACGTGGGGCGCACCTGCTGAAGATCATCCACTAGAAGCATGGGACAAAGTGATGAATCTGAACATACGTAGTATTTTTCAGTTATCACAAATTATTGGTAAACAATCGATGATTCCACGCCATTACGGTCGCATTGTGAATATTGCTTCAATCGCTGGTTTAGGTGGAAATGGTGCGTCGAGTATGCAAACCATCGCTTACAACACATCCAAAGCTGCCGTGATTAATTTCACTCGCACACTAGCTGGTGAATGGGGTCAATATGGCATTACAGTAAATGCAATTGCACCAGGATTTTTCCCATCCAAGATGACTAAAGGTTTGTTAGAAAAACTAGGTGCAGAAGAAATGGCGCAGCGTGCACCTTTACGCAGACTTGGTGATGATGAAGATTTAAAAGGTGCTGTCTTACTCTTTTCTAGCAATGCAGGTAAACACATCACCGGTCAGACACTCGCAGTGGATGGTGGTGTTTCTGCGGTCTTGAGTTAAACAATTAACATGCAAGCAGCGAAAACTTTTCCAGTAGAGATTCCTTTTCTTAATCATCTCGGTGTTGAATTTATCGAGATGGAAAAAGGAAGAGCGCGTATCGCCCTTGATCTTAAACCTGAGCATATGAATAGTTGGCATGTCACGCACGGCGGAGTGACGATGACGCTATTAGATGTTGTCATGTCTTTAGCAGGCAGATCACTTGATCCTGATTCACGTGCCGGTGTCACGGTAGAAATGAAAACCAGTTTTTTACAACCTGCTGGCAAACCAGGCCATCGCTTAATCGCTAGTGGCTTCGCTTTTCATCGTTCCACAACCATGTGTTTTTGTGAAGGTGAAATCCGTGATGGTGATAAATTAGTCGCCAAAGCTATGGGTACCTTCAAATACATTAAGCGACTTGATATCGCACCTAAGTTATAAACGCAGCCCACCTATCCACCTCTCACTTTAATAGGAAATCTCATGTCGACTTATCAGCATATTGTTTTAGCTTCACGTCCGAATGGTGTAGTCAGTGTTGATAATTTTCGCTTGGAGTCAGCACCTATTCCATCAATTAGTGCAGGGCAGGTATTAGTACGTAATCATTATCTTTCACTTGATCCGTACATGCGTATGCGTATGGAAGATGTAAAAAGCTATGCAGCACCGCAAGCTTTAGATGCAGTGATGGTTGGTGGTACGGCTGGTGAAGTCGTGGCTTCGAATAATCCTAAGTTTGCAGTCGGTGACAAAGTAGTCGGCATGTTGGGTTGGAGCGAGATGGGTGTGGACGATGGCAGCATGTTGAAAAAAGTCGATACCACGCATATTCCTTTGTCTGCTTATCTCGGTGCAGTCGGTATGCCAGGTATGACAGCTTGGTATGGCTTAACGCAAATTATTAAACCTAAAGAAGGTGACACGATTGCTGTCTCTGCTGCTAGTGGAGCTGTCGGTGGTGTGGTTGGTCAGTTAGCTAAAGCACGTGGATGCCGTGTGATTGGTATCGCAGGTGGCAAAGAAAAATGTAGCTATGTCATGGATGAACTCGGTTTTGATGCCTGTATAGATTACAAAGGCGGTAATCTATACAAAGATGTAAAAGCTGCTGCACCGAACGGCATTGATGGCTTGTTTGAAAATGTCGGTGGTGTGGTAATGGATGCTGTGTTGGCTCGTATGAATCCTTTTGGACGCATAGCCTTATGTGGTTTGATTTCTGGTTATGACGGTGAACCTATGCCGATTCATAATATGCGCGTTTTATTATCGATGCGTTTAACTTTACAAGGCTTTATTGTTTCCGAGCATATGGAATTATGGCCGCAAGGCTTAACTGAAACAGGCACGCTGGTTGCAACTGGAAAAATTAAATATCGCGAAACGATTGCAGATGGCTTATCTAAAGCACCTGAAGCATTTCTCGGATTATTAAGAGGTAAAAATTTCGGTAAGCAGTTAGTGAAGCTGATCTAAAAATTATGAAAAATTTTGAAAACCGTGTTGCAGTTATCACCGGAGCAGCTAGTGGCTTTGGTCGCGAATTTGCTCTTATCGCCACTAAGCTAGGTATGCATGTGGTGTTAGCCGATGTACAGCAAGAGCCTTTAACTGCATTCGCAAAAGAACTAGAACAACAAGGCGCACAAGTATTAGCCATGCCTTGTGATGTACGTAAAGGTGAACAAGTTGAAGCTTTAGCCCAAGCAGCGATGCAGCGTTTCGGTGCTATTCATCTGGTGTTTAATAATGCCGGTGTGGGTGCAGGTGGATTAGTATGGGAAAGTTCACAAGCTGATTGGGAATGGGTATTAGGTGTGAATCTGTGGGGTGTGATTCATGGCGTACGTGTTTTCACGCCACTCATGTTGGAATCTGCAAAAAAAGATCCACACTATGAAGGGCACATTGTTAATACAGCCTCTATGGCAGGTTTGTTAAATCCTCCGACTATGGGTGTGTATAACGTGTCTAAACATGCTGTGGTATCGCTCTCCGAGAGTCTTTATCATGATTTAAGTTTAGTTGATGCACCTATAGGTGCTTCTGTGTTGTGTCCTTATTTTGTACAAACCGGAATTAGTCAGTCGCATTTACATAGACCGGATGATGTAAAAAACAATGCTGCTCCTACAGCAAGTCAAGTTGCATCTCAAGTGGTACTTGATAAAGCCGTGGCATCAGGCAAAGTCAGTGCAGCAGAAGTTGCAGAGCGCACTTTTGCAGCTATTAAAGATAATCAGTTTTATATTTACTCCCATCCTGCTGCCTTAGGGAATGTGCAAAGTCGTATGGAAGAGATCATCACAGGAACAAATCCTGGCGATCCTTATGCCGCAGCACCGCATGTACGTGAAAAACTCAAAGCTGGGATTAAGGGATAGTCATCATGACGGTAAGCATACAAGCGGGACAATTTGCGCAACTTCCACATGGCGTGAAACTACATTACGCAAGTGCAGGGGAAAAAATTAAACCTCTACTGTTATTTTTACATGGCTTTCCTGAATTTTGGTTTGCGTGGGAATCACAATTAAAAGAATTTGGTCAAGATTATTTTGCGGTCGCACCTGACTTACGTGGCTTTAATTTATCCGATATGCCAGACGATGCAGCATCGTATAAGCCGCGACTCATTGCGCAAGATATACAAAGTCTCATAACGCATCTAGGGTATGAACAGTGCATATTAGTTGCCCATGATTGGGGTGGCGCGATTGCATGGAATATCGCCATTGCTCAACCAGCGCTATTGAGCAAACTCATTATCTTAAATTCACCACATCCTTATTTATTTGCGCAGGCCTTAGTGCATGACCAAGCACAAAAAGAAGCAAGTGAATACATGAATTGGTTGCGTGCTACAGGCTCGGAACAAGCTTTAGCCAAAGATGACTTTGCATTGATGGAAAAACTTTTTGTAGGAATGAGCGATCCGCATCCGGCCTGGTTTACTGCTGAGTTACGTAAGCAATATCATGCTTGTTGGTCTAAAGGGCTTACTGGTGGTGTGAATTATTATCGTGCTTCACCTATGCATCCGGCTACTAAGGAAAATCCTGGCGCTGAAAAATTAGTGCTTAATCCTGAGGATTTACGTTGCAAGATACCAGTGCGCGTGATTTGGGGTGAACGTGATCGTGCTTTACTGCCTGTTCTTATCGACGGTTTAGAAAAACTAATTGATGACGTTCATATAGAGCGTTGGACTGATGCATCCCACTGGTTGGTGCATGAACATCCTGATCGCGTTAATCTTACAATACGCCGTTTTTTAGCTGAATAAAAAAAGAGACTGTAATGGCACAATCTGATTTTTCTTTTTTCCATGAACTTCGTGTGCGTTGGTCTGAAGTAGATATGCAGGCTATCGTCTTTAACGGAAATTATTTAAATTACTTTGATGTAGCGTTCACTGAATACTGGCGTGCTACTGCTTTGCCTGATGTGATAGCACAATCAAAAGCGGGATTAGAACTCTTTGCACGTAAAGCTGTCATTGAATATCACGCGCCAGCGCGTTTTGATGATGTTTTATCCATTGGTGTGCGATGCGCAGAATTAGGGCGTAGTTCTATGCGTTTTTGTTTAGAGATTTATGCTGGTGATCAATTACTTGTCTCTGGTGAGATGATGTATGTGCACGCAGATAGTCGTATACGAAAAAGCGAACCCGTTCCCGAGTCATGGCGTGAAATTTTACTTGCTTTTGAACGTCAGGCTGCCATAAAAACATGAGCTGGCGTATTGTCATCGGTGATTGGGAAAGCGTGCGTGATGATGCACAACGCTTGCGAACTGAAGTTTTTGTCATAGAGCAGGGCGTGCCCATAGAACTAGAATGGGATGAGTCAGATGAAGTGAGTATTCATGCCGTTGTTTATGGTGAAGATAACCAACCTATTGCCACAGGCAGACTATTACCCGATGGTCACATAGGAAGAATGGCCGTTCAAAAAGCTTTACGCGGAACGGGAATAGGACGATTTTTATTAACCTCTTTGCTACACGAAGCTCAACGTCTAGGTCACACTACATTAGTGTTACATGCTCAAACCTACGCTGTAGGTTTTTATTTGCGCCATGGATTTCAATCTGAAGGTTCTGAATTCATGGAAGCAGGCATTCCTCATATGTTGATGCGATACCAGTTTGTTGCTTAATTTTTCCTTCCATTCTTCATTCTGAAGAATAATTTCTCCATCAGTTTGTTTTCATTTGTCTCACATCAATTCTATAACCTAGTATTTTGATAATTGCTTCGCTATCCTTCTAGCGTTGATCAGTATGATGTGTGTGATATGACATCGCATTATTTATACCTGATCTTAATGTTAATTGGATAAACACATGAGTCTTGCAGATTTTATACGTTCAAATATTGAAACCATACTTCAGAACTGGGAACAATTTGCACGCGATATACCTAGCGGCAAGCGCATGGATAAACTGGAATTACGCGATCATGCTATAGGAATTCTTCGAACGATTGCAGATGAATTAGAGCTTGCTGCCACTGGCTGCGAAAAATTAAAAATGCAGGTAGAGGACAGCATAGATACAACCGAGGCTATGTTGCATGGCATTACTCGTATTTTTCAAGGTTTTAGTGTGAGTGACACGCTTTCAGAATTTCGTGCATTACGAGCGAGTGTTTTACAGCTTTGGACTAAACATAATGAAAAATTACTGATTGATATACAACCTTCAGCTGATGAAATTATGCAATTTAACTCTGCGATTGATCAGGCTTTGACAGAATCCGTTTTACAATTTTCTAAGGAAGCAGAGCGAACTACACAATTGTTTGATGCACTATATGCTTCTTCACCTGATTTAAATTATATGTTTGATTTGGAAGGTAAGTTGATTTTTGCAAACCGCGCATTTATTGATTTAGTAGGATTAGAGTTGGATGAAATTATAGGTAAGAATTTTATTAATTTTAATACCTCAGATTCAGTCGAAATTAATCAACATTTAATGGAATCGATAGACACAAAAAAAATAACACGTGGTGAAATGCGATGGCACGATGCAGGAAATAAGGAAACAATCTATGAATATTTTTTCGTTCCTGTTTTGGCTGACGAGAAAATAGTTAAAGTTATTACAGGCACAGCTAGAGATATTACAGAGAGAAAAGCACTTCAAGAAAAAAATCATAAACGTGCAAACTATGATTCCCTAACAGGTTTACCAAATCGTGATTTATTCACTGACAGACTGAATTTAGAAATCAAACGAGTAGAGCGTACTGGTTTACCTCTTGCGCTATTGTTCATTGATCTCGATAAATTTAAAGAAACCAATGATTCATTTGGTCACAGCGTTGGTGATCAGTTGCTGACAGAAGTAGCGCATCGAATTAATGACTGTGTGCGAGGCACGGATACTGTTGCTCGACTTGGAGGCGATGAATTTACAGTCATTCTTACTGAAGTCAATCGTATTCCCCATGTTGAAGTGTTAGCGCAAGAAATAGTACAGAGTTTAGCTAAGCCATTTCATATCAAGGATGAAGAAATCATGATATCTGGTAGTGTGGGTATTACAATTTGTCCCCATGATGGCGAAGCTGCCAGCACCTTATTGAAGAATGCAGATCAAGCTATGTATGTGGCTAAACATTCTGGTGGCAATCATTTTAGTTTTTTTAAGCCCAGCATGCGCGATACGCTTAGGGTCGGCGCATAAGTTTAGGGTGCTACCTAAGTACACGCTCGGTTAACTGCATAGATCCATCTGCATGACATTTGATTA
>JAIXOW010000364.1 GCA_027486615.1 Oxalobacteraceae bacterium
CAAATGTGATTATTTCCCTGGAAGAGTCTGCAACCTAGAAGGATGTCAGGGTTCACACCACCGCAAACTTCATCCACCAAAGACTTCCTCATGTTACGGATATGAAGAAGAGTACCCAGATGAAAGAATAGGAGCGGAATTGAATTTCATGAACAACGGACGAGGCGAAGAAACCAATTTTGGATCAAATGGTACATTCGTTGCCATCAGAACAGTTCCCGCTATCCTGAAGTCTGGAGGCAAAAAGAAAAGAGTGATTGTTGCTCTAGATGCTTGCTCCAACAACACTAACATCAGTGAAAGTCTTGCTGAGGAATTGGGATTGAGAAGTCTGAAAGGTGGAGTGGCACGTAGCGTTGGATATCTGGATCGCACAGTCAACTTCAAATCAGATATGGTACAATTCAATCTTTGTCCACTCGACGAATCTAGTTCACATCCAATTTTTGCCTGGACTATCAAGGATCTGATCAAGAACACCCCTGTGGTTGATTGGAAGAAGGAAATCGCACGTTATCCGCATTTACGAGATCTAAAAGTCCCAGAGAAAGAAGATGGAGATTGCGTGGACATACTTCTTGGTACGGACTATGCCCATCTCATGGCAGTCACATCATCCTATGTTGGAAAACCAGGAGAGCCAATCGCTGAAAAGACTGCCCTTGGACTCGCCTTCTCTGGGAAGTTGAAGAACTGCGTTTCAAAGAAAGAGGATATTGCAAGTTTCACATTCAATGGAGTCACGATCTCTATGGAATTCATCACCTTGGTGAACTACAATGATCCAACAAAAGAAACAGTTCAGAGCATTGAAGAAGAAATCACGTCACCTGAAAACACTGGGGAGGTTGTGGAGGTTCCATCATCTGAATCCTTGGCGGTGGTTGGAAATTTGGTTGAAAAACCCAAAGAAGAGGCAGAAAGAAAGAGACCTTTCACCATTCTCGTTGAAGGAAACATTGGATCTGGGAAATCTTCTTTCCTAAAAATCATCAAGGAAAGCAGCCCTGATGAGATCGACATATTTCCAGAACCTATCGAGAAGTGGCAAGATTGCAACGGAGTTAACCTTCTACAACTAATGTATGAAGACCCAAAGAAATACAGTTTTGTATTTCAGACTTACGTTCAGCTGACAAAATTCCAACTTCACAAAACCATCACGGAAAAACCCTTTCGCCTCATGGAAAGGTCATTATTGAGCGCAAGGTACTGTTTTGTTGAAAACCTCCTGAACAATCAAATGATCTCAGCAACGGAACACGCGGTACTGGACAAATGTTTCCAGCATTTCACATCGGACCCTTTGTCTGAGCTGGCAGTTGATCAGATTGTTTACCTTCGGACCGACCCGGAAGTTTCGTTTGAGAGAATCGCAAAGCGCAGCAGAATGGAGGAAAGAAAAGTCTCATTTGAATACATTCAACAACTTCACAATCTACACGAAGACTGGTTGATAAACAAAACACAATTTCAACCACTCCCGGCACCTCTGAAAGTCGTCGATGCAAACGTGGACATTTCTGTTCTGAAGGAGAGGTTCTCACTGAAGGAACTTCTTTCAGCCTGTGATGCGATGATTGAGGAATACAGTCCACCACTTGGAACACATTTACCAGTCCTTCTAAGTCCTGAAGTTTTTCCGGAACTTGTTGCATCGCGTGACTTCCTTGGAAAGAGTCAGAGGACTTTTCTCACAAGCGAAGAAAAGGAACAAGACCCAGCCAACAGTGAGAAATATTCCACATTCTGGGACAGAGTGTTGCATGAGGCAGTAAAAGATCTCTGGGAGCAAGAAAAAATTCTCTTGGAAGAATTATCACCAGTGTTCTCAAACCAGTTGAAGGAAGTTGACAAAAGTCAATGGACGGAAGCACAGATTGTCTCTGATAACAAACTCAAGGTTATCTATCTTCCAGAAAGAGGACAGTTTCAGGCTTCAATCCCATGGAAAACAAGACCGCGGTTCAGAAACAATTTGCGAGCAACGCAAAATAGACAGAAGAATTGTCTAAAGAGATTGGAAAAATCGGACCTAGAAGAAATTCGAGCTATTTTTGCTGGATACCACACGAAAGAATACATTCGAAGGGTGTCACAAGAGGAAGCGAGTGATCCAGAAGCAAACTATCTTCCTTGGTTTCCAGTCATACGAAAAGATCGAGACACAACCAAAATTCGTTTGGTGTTTGATGCTGCGGCAAAAGACGTCAGAGGAGTTTCTCTCAACTCTGAGATTGAGTCCACACCAAATCGACTACAAGATCTCTTCAAAGTCATCCTGCGTTTCAGAAAGTTTCAGTTTGTGGTCACGTGCGACGTTTCAGAAATGTTTCTACGAATCCGTCTTGACCCAATGGACACAAAATATCACCGGTTTGTCCTGGATGATGAAATCTGGGAATGGCTTGTGACATTGTTTGGAAACCTGTCATCACCAAATGCAAGCCAAAAAGTCTTGGAGATGTGCTGCATTTTGTTCGGAAAAGATTTTCCTGAAGCCGTGGAGTCCATAATTCAGTCATGCTTCATGGACGATGTCTGCGATTCAAGAGAAACAAAAGAACGAGCAGTGCGGCTTGTCAAGGAGTTGATAGCTCTGTTCAAAAAAGCAGGAATGGTCATCACAAAATTCAATTCAAATGCTCGGGAAGCTCTTGAAGCCTGTGACAAGTCCTTACTTGCAAATCAGGTAACCTTCCATGACAAAACATTGGTTTACGAGCTCAGTAAAGTCCTTGGTATGACCTACTCTCCGGATGAAAAGGATTGTTTCCGTTTCTCAGGCAGGTTCAAGTCTTTAACGGACTGGGTCACTCAAAAGAAGATCAATGTTGAAAAAGGTTGGACGAAACGACAAATCCTTCAGGCAACTGCAGCAATCATTTTCGATCCCATGGGACTCATCTCTCCTTACACAGTTCAAGCCAAAACCATCATGCAAGACATTTGGAGAACCAAAGTTGGATGGGATGACGTTGTCGAAAAGGATATTGTATCCAGATTTGTTGCCTGGATTGAGGGTGTCTTTGACCTGTCAGACCTTCAAATCCCACGTTGGACTGGTTACAGCTCCAAAAGCACAAAACTTGAGCTACACATATTCTGCGATGCAAGCGAAGCCGGTTACTGCGTTGCAGTATTCTCACGGGTCATCAACAACGAGGAAGTTGTCATGACATTGCTCACAGGGAAATCGAGAGTTTCACCATTGAAAAGCGAATCCATCTCAAGAATGGAGTTGATTGCTTGCCTGCTGGGCGTCAGAATCTGGAATGCTGTAAAAGCAACCTATCCGGCCGATGAAGTTTTCTTTTGGACAGACAGCATGGTGTGTCTCTACTGGATCAGTGAAGTAGCCAAGTCTTTTCGCGCTTTTGTTGCACATCGCCTGGGAGAGATCCAGAAGTTCACGAGAATTGAACAGTGGCATCACATACCAACTGACCAAAACCCAGCTGACATTGGAACCCGACCCATCACTGTCAAAGAACTGAAAGAGCGGTCTCTCTGGTGGCGGGGTCCTGAGTTTCTCCAAGACACAAAGACCGAATGGCCAAAGACAAAGATTGTTCGTGGGGGTGATAAAAAAGAAGAAAAAGTCTTACTCTCCAATTTTGTTACCTTGAAGTCCCTTCAGAACATTGAATTGCTCAGAGGCTCATTTGAGAAATATCATCCACGATACTTTTCAGTCTCCCGAGGCATCAATGGATATGTCAAGTGTATCCAAAA
>JAIXOW010000283.1 GCA_027486615.1 Oxalobacteraceae bacterium
CCACCTTGTGCACGATAAATTCCAGGCACACCGCATTCATGCATTAATTTTCCCCAACTACTGTTAGCGAAAATCATGAGCTCAGCGACAATTTTATCGAGTGGCGCACCACGTTTTCTACGCGTGATGGTGACAGTGTCGTCCTCTACATAAAAATTAAAATCAACACGATTATTTTGCTCAGGCCGCAAACCAAACTCTTCGCGTTTTTTCATGCGACCTTGCTCTAGCACTTGGGCCCACTGCCACAACACACTGATTTCATTTTTAAATGGATAGTCACCTTCGCCATTTTGCAAAGCTTCTTCTGTGACTAACTCATCTAAATCATTGTGGCGTAAATTAGCTGCTACTGGCACTTGTTCTATGACTGTCTTAGTCGTACGTACAGACCAATCTTCTTTGTTTAAAGTGACATATAAAGAAAGTGCCGGTCTAGGCATGCCTTCTGCCAGTGTATAGAGATTCACAAATTCATCAGGCAACATAGTTATTTTGTCACCCGGCATATACACTGTACTCATACGCGCACGTGCTATCGCATCAATTGCATCATCTCTTTGTATTGATAATGCGGGTGCTGCAATATGAATACCTATACAAATATCACCATCGGGTAAATGCTGGACTGAGAATGCATCATCAATCTCGGTAGTGGTGACATCATCGATTGAAAAAGCTTGCACATTAGCGAGGGGCAACTCTGGCGGGCTGGGTAATGTAATTGCAGGAAAACCTCTACCCTTAGGAAACTGCTCTAATAAAAATTTTGAGAAATGTAGTTGCAAAGCATTCGATATCGCACCAACTTTCAACATCAGTCTTGCAGGTGTAGTTTGCAAAGTAGAACAGGCTGCTTCCAATGCTTTGTACTCTATGGTGTTTTTATCGGGCTTAAATAATAAATACGGCATCATGCTAGCCATAGAGCTTGGCAACTTACCTGCTTTGAGTTCTTCAACATAGGTCGCTTGCAATAACGCTTGCTGTTTTTTCTTTTCTACACCAAGCAATGCTGCTTGTAGCGATGCCTCGGGTGCAGCTTTATATCGACCTTTACCTTTTTTATAAAAATAAATAGGTGCAGTAGAGAGCTTAATCAATAAACCTGCTGCTTCTTGTGGTTCGGGTTTATGTCCAAAATATTCAACACCGAGATCAGTAAAATCAAATTCCTGATCGCCCGCCACTTCCCATAAAAAAGCTGTATCCATTTCCTTTGCCACATCACTAGCGAGTGACATTAGTTCACTTGGCGATGGACTTGCAAACTGCAACAAGACATCACGTGCACGTACTTTAGTACGTTTACCTGAAGGTGTTTCGACTTGGTAAGCTTCACCCTGCTGGGACAAAATTGCACCCACTTTGAAGTCACCGGCTTCTTCAAAAAATAAATTCATTGCTTACTTTAGTCGTTGTATTTGTTGGTTGATTTGAATAGCATGCATGATGAATAATCCTTGATTATTCATTACTGCAAAATGCGATTACTTCATCGATGTAATGCTCAAAATCTGAAAGCCCATGATCACTACCGTTGATTACTTTTTGGCGCGCACCTTGATAATGATCTGTCATCGTTTGCCAGTCTAATATTTCATCTCCGGTAGCTGCTATCAAAAAATAGCGCTCTGGTCGCGTGATGTTATTTACCGCAATCACCTCTAACTCAGCGATGTATTCTGATTTAAACTCGAATGGCTCATGAGAATGCCATGTTGTGAGTTCACCTACATGATCTTGCAAATCTTTTGCTGGTCGCACTGCAGGATTGAGTAACACTGCTTTGCATCCTATTTTCTCAGCCAAGGCTGTTGCGTAATATCCGCCTAATGATGAACCTACTATCGTTAAAGTCTGTGCAGCATATTGATTCGCAATATTTTCTATCATATGCATGGCAGCTGCTGGAGAAGCTGGTAATTGCGGGCAAATAAATTGATCCAGTTTTTCATGGGCTGCACAATACGCACGCATCAGGCGAGCTTTATAAGATTCTGGAGAAGAACGAAAACCATGCAGATAAAGAATCATGGATGAATGTTCAACCTACACGACTGTTGATAGCATCGAGTAGTTTTTGATGCACGGCACCAAAACCACCATTACTCATCACCAGTATCGTATCGCCTGATTGTGCTGCATCAGCAACAGCGCTCACCAATACATCTAAATCATCAAACGCCTTGGCTTTCGTTCCTAAAGGCGCAAGTGCTGCACTTAAATCCCAACCCAATGCGTTCTTGCCCTCGCCCTTTGCACCATAGCCAAATACCAAATCAGCTTCTACTAAACTACCAGGCAATGCATCTTTCATCGTGCCTAACTTCATGGTGTTAGAACGTGGCTCTAATACAGCTAATATTCTTGAGTTACCTAGCTGTTGACGCAATCCTGCCACTGTCGTTGCAATCGCTGTAGGATGATGTGCAAAATCATCAATCACTTTGATGCCCTTGGCTACTCCCCGCGTTTCCATACGACGTTTTACATTTTCAAAACTAGCTAATGCTTGTATCGCTTGTGCAGGTGGCACTCCAGCGTGACGTGCTGCTGCAATTGCAGCAATCGCATTTAACCGATTGTGTTCACCCGATAAGGACCAATGCACGGTTCCTATCAATTCATTTTTAAGCAGTACATCAAATGAAGCATCGTCATTTTCACGCAAAGACCAACCTTCTTCTGCTGCACCACCAAACCATTCAGTGTGACTCCAACATCCACGCGCTATCACTCGACGCAAAGATTCTTCACGACCATTCACGATTAATCCACCTATCTGTGGCACGGTACGCACTAGATGATGAAACTGTGTTTCTATCGCTGTTAAATCAGGAAAAATATCTGCATGATCATATTCAAGATTATTTAGGATCGCGGTACGTGGACGGTAATGCACAAACTTACTGCGCTTATCAAAGAAGGCGGTGTCATATTCATCGGCTTCAATCACAAAGAAAGGGTTTTCATTCTCTTTACCTTGCAAACGTGCTGAGATACCAAAATTCATAGGTACACCGCCGATCAGAAATCCCGGATGATAGCCAGCATCTTCTAGTATCCACGCGAGCATAGATGAGGTCGTGGTTTTACCATGCGTACCCGCCACTGCTAAGACCCACTTATTTTGCAAAATATGTTCACCTATCCATTGCGGACCGGATGTATACGGCAAACCTTGGTTGAGAATTGCCTCCATCAATGGATTACCACGTGAGACGACATTCCCCACTACAAAGAGATCAGGCTTTAATTTCAGTTGATCAGGATCGAAACCTTCAATCAGCTCTATGCCTTGGGCACGTAATTGCGTGCTCATAGGTGGATAGACGTTGGCATCGCAGCCCGTGACTTTATGTCCAGCTTCTTGCGCTAGTACTGCTAGACCGCCCATGAAGGTACCGCAGATACCAAGTATATGAATATGCATTGTAGAATCAGGTTTTTGTAACTGTGGGATTTTACCTGAGCCTAGCCTCTGACTAACGTATCTAGGCATGGATTTTCAGACTAAAACTCGCACCATCATGCTAGCTAACGCTAACAGCATCATGATAGAGACAAGACTTGCTGTGATTTTCGAGCACTTCACTCTTGCATTGGGTGCACTGGGCGCACTCAGTATCCCTATTTCAGTAATAACGACTGTCAATTGAACGCTTATGATCCACTATCCTAGTGATGGCGAACACCTCAGAATGGAAATTGCCATGGCTGCGGCACGTATGATTGCTGAGGACGGTACTGACTACGCCACTGCCAAACGTAAAGCTGCAAAACTCATACTAGGTAATAACAAAACACCTGGTGATGTGATGCCAGATAATGCACAAGTAGAAGCGGAGGTGCGTGAATATCAGGCGCTTTTCATGGGTGATGAACAACCCGCACGCTTAAAAGCGCTCAGGCTTTTAGCTCTAGAACTGATGCAAATATTGGAGCGTTTTCATCCTCGACTAGTGGGTGCTGTGGTTAACGGCACCGCAGGTGAGCATACTGATATTCATATTCAGCTTTTCCCTGAAAGCAGTAAAGATGTTGCTGTTTTTTTATTAAATGCCGATGTCGACTATGACGTTAGCGAGACAGGGCATGCTAATCAAAGAGGTGAAGTCGTAGAGACCTACTCTTTTATGTGGAAGAACGAAGGCGTGCACCTGACTATGTATGAACCCGACGATGTACGTAGCGCATCCAAAACAGGTAACGGGAATGTTCAAGAATACTTAAATTTGCGCGCACTAAAAGCGCTACTCAATGAAGACGATCCAACATGAAAATCAAAACCCTATCCCTGATTTTGGCAGCATTGCTGGTTACGGCATTGGGCGCCTATGTCAGTTGGCAAAAGACTCAACCCACTCCCGAACAATTAGCGGTGACTAGTTTGATGGCGACTGCTCTTCCTGATGTTGAGAATAAGACGCGCAAGTTACAAGAATGGCAAGGAAAACTTCTGTTGATTAATTTTTGGGCAACTTGGTGTCCTCCCTGTGTTTCAGAAATGCCGGAATTAGTCGCCTTGCAGACGGAGTTAGCTGATAAGAATCTGCAAATCATTGGAATCGGCATTGATTCCCCTTCCAATATTCGTGAATTTTCTTCAACCCATCACATCACCTATCCTTTACTTGTCGCCGGCATGAACGGTACAGAACTAGCGCGACAATTTGGAAATCAGGCGGGCGGGCTACCTTTTACGGTCTTAATCAGCCCACAAGGTCAAGTTCGCAAAGTCTATCTTGGTCGCCTAGACATGAAAAAATTACGCGAAGATTTACTCAGCCCGCAATAGCGTTGCGGCTTTTCGCTTGCCTTAGCACAGCATTTTCCGGCAAAATGCGCCCTTCTTCGTCAAATTAAGCGCTATCTCGATGGCAAAAAAACTGCTACTGTTAAATGGCCCTAACTTGAATTTATTGGGTAGCCGTGAACCAGAGGTCTATGGTGCAACCACTTTGGCAGAAATTGAGCAAGCGGCGATCGCACTAGCTCAGGCAGCGGGAGCTGAGTTGGCTTGCTTACAAAGTAATCATGAAGGCGACTTAATCGACAGGATTCAGGCTGCTAAAGCTGAAGGCGTGGAGGCGATTGTGATTAATCCTGGCGGCCTCACGCACACGAGTGTGGCGCTACGTGATGCTCTTGCTGGTGTAGCGATTCCATTTGTGGAAGTGCATATCTCGAATATTTATAAGCGAGAAAGCTTTAGGCATCACTCTTATTTGTCTGAATTAGCTGCTGGTGTGGTGTGTGGCTTAGGACCAGACGGTTATCGTATTAGTATTGAATTTGCTATCAAAAAGCTTTAAATTTAGCTAACTTCCATTATCTCGCTGCAAAGCTTATAATCGCGACTGATTCTTAGCACGGCAAATTTCCTCTTGTTTCAAAAAACGGATCATCAATGGATTTAAGAAAACTCAAAACTCTGATCGACTTGGTTGCAGAATCAGGTATCTCCGAACTGGAAGTCACAGAAGGAGAAAGCAAGGTCAAAATCGTCAAATCATCGGTTGCATCTAATCAAATGGTGATGATGCAACAACCAGTGACACAAGCACCAGTAGTACAACAAGCGCAGCCCGTCGTCGCGGCAGCACCTGTCGCAGCCGCTGAGCCTACTGGTCATATCGTTAAATCGCCTATGGTGGGCACTTTCTATCGCTCCTCAGCTCCTGGCGCTGCGCCATTTGTTGAGTTAGGTGCAAGCATCAAAGAAGGTGACACGATTTGTATTATTGAAGCGATGAAGCTCTTAAATGAGATTGACGCAGATGCTTCTGGCGTCATCACACAAATCCTGGTCGAAAACGGACAACCAGTTGAATTCGGCCAGCCTCTGTTCGTCATTGGATAACTTCACAAAGGTGTTGTGCCACCGCTAGCTGCAAATCGTCTTTAGACGACATTGCTTGCAGTGGCATACAGATGCTCACTATGTTCGAAAAAATTCTCATCGCTAACCGAGGTGAAATCGCTCTGCGTATTCAACGCGCTTGTCGCGAAATGGGTATCAGGACTGTTGTGGTTCATTCAGAAGCCGATCGCGAAGCAAAATATGTCAAGCTCGCCGATGAATCTGTTTGTATAGGACCCGCTGCTTCTGCGCAAAGCTATCTAAGTATGCCCGCTATTATTAGTGCGGCTGAAGTCACTGATGCTGAAGCGATTCATCCTGGCTATGGCTTCTTGTCTGAAAATGCAGACTTTGCAGAACGCGTAGAAAAATCTGGCTTTGTTTTTATAGGTCCTCGTTCAGAATCCATTCGCTTAATGGGCGATAAAGTCTCAGCTAAGCAAGCCATGATTAAAGCAGGGGTTCCTTGCGTACCAGGTTCTGAAGGTGCCTTACCGGATGATCCAAAAATTATCATCCAAACTGCGCGTAAGGTTGGTTATCCCGTCATCATTAAAGCCGCAGGTGGCGGTGGTGGTCGTGGTATGCGTGTTGTTCATACCGAAGCTGCATTATTAAATGCTGTCACCATGACGAAAACTGAAGCTGGTGCAGCGTTCAGTAATCCTGAAGTCTACATGGAGAAGTTTTTAGAAAATCCACGCCATGTAGAAATTCAAGTACTGGCTGATGAATTTAAAAATGCAATTTGGTTAGGTGAACGCGATTGCTCTATGCAACGTCGTCATCAAAAAGTAATTGAAGAAGCGCCGGCAGTTGGCATTCCACGCAAACTCATAGAAAAAATTGGCGATCGTTGCGCTGAAGCTTGTCGCAGAATTGGTTATCGTGGTGCAGGTACTTTCGAATTTTTATATGAAGCTGGTGAGTTCTACTTCATTGAAATGAATACACGTATTCAAGTCGAACATCCTGTTACTGAAATGGTGACTGGTGTAGATTTAGTGCAAGAACAAATTCGTGTAGCGTTCGGAGAAAAACTGCGACTACGTCAACGCGATATCACCATCTCAGGTCACGCGATTGAATGCCGTATCAATGCTGAAGATCCTTTTAAATTCACACCCTCACCTGGTCGTATCACAGCATGGCATGCACCGGGTGGCCCTGGTATACGCGTCGATTCGCATGCATATGCAGGTTATTACGTACCACCTCACTACGACTCTATGGTGGGCAAAGTGATTGCGTATGGCGCAACTCGTGAACAAGCTATTCGTCGTATGCAAATCGCTTTATCTGAAATGGTGGTGGAAGGTATACAAACCAACATACCTTTGCATCGTGAATTAATGGTAGATGCGCGCTTTGCAGAAGGCGGCACCAATATTCATTATCTCGAACATAAACTGGCTGACAAACCAGATCTAGAACATAACCCCAAGCTAGCTGCCAAAAAATAGGCAGACCATCATGAGCTGGACTGAAATAGTAATTGAAGTACCACGCCAGCATGCAGAACTTTTATCTGATGCATTGATGGAAGCCGGTGCACTATCTGTCTCAGTCGAAGATGCAGATGAAGGCACCGATGCAGAACGTGCCTTATTTGGTGAGCCTGGCATGGAGCCAGAACAACAAGCTTGGGAACGTAGTCGCGTTATAGCGCTAGCTGAATCGGATGCAAATCATACTGCGTTAGTTGAAACTGCTTGCACTGCATGTGCATTAACGCATTCAGAAAAAAAACACTCTTGGCCATTCAGCTTACGTGAAGTTGCAGAACAAGACTGGGTTCGACTCACACAATCGCAATTTGATCCTATCCATATCGGTGAACGTATTTGGGTTGTGCCTAGTTGGCATGCAGCGCCCGATCCTAATGCCTTAGTGCTAGAGCTGGATCCTGGTCTTGCCTTTGGTACTGGTAGTCATCCCACTACGCGACTATGCATGGAATGGTTAGAAAAAAATGCGCCACTGTCATGCACTGTTTTAGATTATGGGTGTGGCTCCGGCATACTCGCCATGGTGGCCAGCAAACTCGGTGCAACTACAGTGCATGGAGTAGATATCGATCCACAAGCGATAGAATCAGCTCGTTATAATGCAGAGCGCAATGCTTGTGCGGTTGATTATTTTTTACCAGAAGAATTCGGCACTACTTATCCAGATCAACGCTATGATTTTTTGTTAGCGAACATCTTAGCTAGCCCGTTGAAACTCATGGCGCCTATGTTATGCGGTCGTTTACATAAACAAGGCAGAATAGTGTTATCTGGAGTACTTGCTCGACAAGCAGATGAAGTGATTCATGCTTATCAACCATTCATACAACTTGCAGTCTGGGCTGAGCATGAAGGTTGGGTTGCTTTAGCTGGCCAGTCACACTAACAAATCATTTATTTCTGAACGTATTTTATTGCGCATGTTGATTACCACTTGTCCTCATTGTGAAACCCGCTTCAAGGTCACCACAGAACAACTGTTGCTGCGTAATGGCAAAGTACGTTGTGGCGCATGCAGACAAGTCTTTGATGGTGGCGCTCGCTTAGTCAGTGATGAAGCAGCTGATCTCTTACTCAATCCAATCGCTACGCAAGAATCTGAACTCAGCACAGTGGCATCTGAATCTATGCCTGCTACTGGTAAAACTGAACCTAACATGCAGGATGAGTTAGAAACCCTGTCTAAAGCGATCTCAGATTGGCAGGTTCAACCGCGCAGAGATTTACCAAAGTTTGATCCTCTGCTTGATGAGGATGAAATTGATTCTCCACCAGTAGTGAGCAATCCTACCATTAGCACACCAGCTAACGAACCTACATTTGTACAAGAAGCTAAGCAAAAAGCACGTCGTTCTCGTCTTTGGAAAACAGTTATTTGGGTAGGCATACCTTTACTGTTAATAAGTCTCGCACTACAACTCTTGATTCATTTTCGGAATGAGATCGTGGCACAAGTACCTGAGAGCGATCCTGCCATGCGTATTGCTTGTGCATATTTAGGTTGCACTATCAATTTACCTGCGCAAATTAAACAACTCTCTTTGCAATCCAGTCAGTTACGTGCGATTCCTGATCAAGCTAATCAATTCGAGTTAATTGCTCTGCTACGCAACCAAAGCCCATCACCTCAAGCATGGCCTTCACTAGAACTACAACTCAAAGATGAGATAGGTATCATCATTACACGTAAAGTTTTTTTACCTCAAAATTTTTTGACTCAGCCTAACTTAGTCAAACAAGGTATCGCTGCACAATCTGAGCATGAAATACGGCTCGTATTTGAACTTACAGGCCCTGCTCCGACCGACTTCCAACTTACGATGTTTTATCCCTGAGCATACTCAGACTAATAATAATTTTTGATTTTTGAACTTTGATATAGGCCCATCATGACCTCACTAATTTGTGGATCACTTGCTTTCGATACCATCATGTCCTTTGGCGGACGTTTTTCTGAAGCCTTACTCGCTGATCAGCTACATAAAATCAATGTCGCTTTTTTAGTCCCTGGCATACGCCGTGAATTTGGTGGTTGCGCAGGCAATATCGCTTACAACTTAAAACTACTGAATGGTGATCCACTTATCATGGCAACCATAGGTCAAGATAGTGCTCCCTATATTGATAGGCTTGATAAGCTAGGCATTAGTCGTCGCTGCATCAAGCTGATTGACTCTTCTTATACTGCACAAGCATTTATCACAACTGATATTGATAGCAACCAGATTACTGCTTTTCATCCTGGCGCTATGGCGATGTCGCATCAAATTAAAATTGCTGATGCAGGTAAAGTGAGTATCGCTATCATCGCACCAGACGGACGTGATGGCATGATAGAACATGCGCGTGATTGTGCAGCAGCGAATATTCCTTTCATCTTCGATCCAGGCCAAGGTCTGCCTATGTTTAATGGCGAAGAATTAACGCACTTCATTGAACTCGCAACTTATGTCGCCGTGAATGATTATGAAGCAGAATTACTAACTGAGCGTACCGGTTTATCTTTACAACAAATTGCTGAGCGTGTCTCTGCCTTGATTGTGACTCGTGGTGAACAAGGCGCTGAAATCTTTACTAGTGATGGTCGACTCGATGTACCAGTTGTTAAAGTGGCGGATATTGTTGATCCGACTGGTTGTGGTGATGCCTTCCGTGCTGGTATGTTATTCGGCTTAACCCGTGGCATGGATTGGATGACGATAGGTCGTTTGTCGAGTCTGATGGGAGCAATTAAAATTGCTAGCCAAGGCGGACAAAATCATGCGCCATCTGTTGCGCAAATTGAAGATAGATTTTTCCAAGAATATGGTTATCGCTTCTAAGGCATGACTAATGAAAAAGGCGATGCAGTTGCATCGCCATGCTGACTTCACCAAGCAGATTTCATTAAGCTAGATTGAGTAAGACTTCATCCGCCACAAACAACACAATACGCAAGAGAAGAAAAGCAACTAAGGGCGATAAATCTACTCCACCTATAGCTGGCAACAAACGGCGTAAAGGACGCATGAGTGGTTCATTCATTGCGCGTACCATAGGCGCGATGGGTGCATGTGGATTGACCCAACTAAAAATTACTTCAATAAATAATAAGCCGATTAAGCCATACACCATCCAATGCACCATCGTTAAAACAGCTAACAAGATTATGGAAGGTGCGCTAAATGGAGCAGAACGAGCTGCGAGTTGCAAAGCGATAGATAACAATGCAATCAATAAAGCGCCAAACAAACTAGCCCAGTCGAAACCACCTAAACCAGGCAAGAGGCGACGCAAAGGCATGACTAACCAATCGGTAAGTCGAAACATAAATTGACCAAAAGCGAGTGGCGGTCTTACTCGCACTGCTTGCATCCAGAATCGCAATAGCAAAAGCCCTGCGAAGAAACTGCTGACGGTATCAATAATTAAAACAAGAATACTGGTAATCACACTAAACCTCTATCAGACCAACATATATACCATCTATTATATTGGGCTTATGCCTAAGATCACCCGAAAAAAAACCCGCTACAAATTTTATTTTGCAGCGGGGATTTTGACTGCATCAATTACGATGCGTCACCAACTTAAGGGCGTATGCCGGTTGGAAATGGCCATGCTGCAGCCGGATTCAACACAGTACGTATCGCTGGCGATGCTGCCGAAGTTGGCGCATGCGCTGGTGCATGCACTGCCGCTGCTACTGCTGGCTTTTTAGCGACTGACTTCTTCTTAGCAACAGGCTTAGTTGCTGCTTTTTTCGCTACCGGTTTTTTAGCTGCTGCTTTCTTGACAGCCTTTTTCACCGCTTTTTTAGCTACTGGCTTTTTCTTCGCTGCTGCTTTTTTCGCTACTTTTTTAACAGCTTTTTTCGCTGCCTTTTTAGCTGCTGGCTTTTTCTTCGCTACTGCTTTCTTCGCTACTTTCTTCACAGCTTTTTTAGCTGCCTTCTTAGCTGCAGGCTTTTTCTTGGCCGCTGCTTTTTTCGCTACCTTCTTAACAGCTTTCTTCACAGTCTTCTTCACTGCTTTTTTCGCTACTGGCTTTTTCTTAGCTGCAGCTTTCTTTGCTACTGGTTTCTTTTTGGCTGCCGGTTTTTTCTTGGCTGCCACCTTTTTCTTTGCTGTTGCCATTTCGTTCTCCTTCACGTGATGGATAATCAAGCTTCAAGTTTTGAAATCCGCCGGATCCATCATGGCTCTGGCGGATTATTCATCGGCGCACACAAGCATCTGTTTGCGCTAATGAATGCGGTACCAACTAAAACACTGCTGCTCTTTTTTTATGCAGCGCTTCAGTCACTCTAGCTAAGCAGTTCTGCTGTCATCACGTTTTTGTTTCAACTTATCTTCATTGCGACTAGCGCAGAAAAGAAAAAGTACGTGATGCGCGATTTGCTTAGCCAAAAAAAACGCCGGCAATCATGCCGGCGTTGGAATACTTTTGCAGAAAGATAAACTCTTTTTTCGGGGAATAAGCCTCCACGCCAGAAAACATCGGGCTTAGCGGCTGTGAGAAAAAAGTCTGTTTAAACCAATGACTATCCATTAATTACGGGTTCACCCTTCTTGCTTTGTTTTACTAATAAAACCACTACTTATTCCCAATTCAAAGCACCACCAGTTTGGTATTCAATGACACGGGTTTCGAAGAAGTTACGTTCTTTCTTCAAATCGATCATTTCGCTCATCCAAGGGAAAGGATTCTCTTCATGAGCAAACATAGGCTCCAAACCAATTTGCTGCGCTCTACGATTTGCAATGAATCGTAGATACGATTTAAACATAGGCGCATTCAAACCTAAAACGCCACGCGGCATTGTATCCTCAGCATAACGATATTCCAACTCCACCGCCTCTAAAAACAACGCTTTAATTTCTTCTTTAAATGTAGAGGTCCATAAATGCGGATTCTCTAGCTTGATCGTGTTGATCAAATCTATACCGAAGTTACAGTGCATAGACTCATCACGCAAGATATATTGATACTGTTCAGCTGCACCCATCATCTTGTTCTGACGACCCAAGGCTAAAATTTGAGTAAAGCCCACATAGAAGAACAAGCCTTCCATCAAACAAGCGAACACGATTAAGGACTTCAGCAGAGTCTGATCGTTTTCAGTTGTCCCTGTGGTGAATTCTGGATCAGTCAGCGTTTCGATAAAGGGAATTAAGAATTCATCTTTATCGCGAATCGACTTCACTTCGTTATACGCATTGAATACTTCAGCCTCATCCAAGCCTAAGGATTCAACAATATATTGATAAGCGTGGGTGTGAATTGCCTCTTCAAATGCCTGACGCAACAAGTACTGACGGCATTCTGGCGCTGTGATGTGACGATAAGTGCCGAGTACGATATTGTTGGCTGCCAGTGAATCTGCAGTCACAAAGAAACCTAAATTACGTTTCACCAGTCTGCGCTCGTCATCGGTTAATCCATTTGGATTTTTCCACAACTCGATATCACGCTGCATATTGATTTCTTGCGGCATCCAGTGATTTGCGCAACCTGCCAAGTACTTGTCCCATGCCCATTTATATTTAAATGGCACCAACTGATTCACATCAGTCTTACCGTTAATGATGCGCTTGTCGGTCGCATTCACGCGCCCAGTTGTGCTTTGTGGCGACTGCGGCTTAGTCACCAATTCCGGATTCAATGCTGTCTCCGGATGATGCGCAGTAAAGTGTGAAGCCGATGCGACTGGCTGTAATTGTGGCATCGCCTTTGGTAGCTCTGGCATACGCGGTGCTTGCGCTGCAACTGGTTCTTCATCCCATGAAAGCATGCTGTTTTCCTTTATTTCTTTACGAATAAGTGTGTTGTTACGATAGGATAGTTTTCACATCAGTGAAAAAAGAAATGCGCTCTCTTGAGCCCATATCAAATCCTGCGTTGCTACTCACAACGCAGGTGTGAAGACTATCCGTTAAATTTTTACTGACAAGCCTCGCACTCATCAAAACCAGGATCACCAGGACGCATCATGCAAGCAGGACCGTCTGTCTCTGGCGCTGCTGCTGCACTTGCTGCTGGCATTTCTGAAGATACGGCATTCAATGCACCGGTCTTAGAAGTTGATTTTTCAGTATGCGTTGCACCTATGGTGCGCAGATAGTAAGTCGTTTTCAATCCACGCAACCAAGCCAACTTATAGGTTTCATCCAACTTCTTACCTGATGCACCTGCCATATAAATATTCAGTGACTGGCCTTGATCTATCCATTTTTGTCTACGTGAAGCAGCTTCCACCAACCATTTCGGCTCAACTTCAAAAGCGGTTGCATACAAGTCGCGTAGATCTTGTGGAATACGATCAATTTTCGCCAAGCTACCGTCAAAATATTTTAAGTCCGCGATCATGACTTCATCCCACAGACCACGTGTTTTCAAGTCACGTACTAAATATTCATTAATTTCTGTGAACTCACCGGACAGATTTGATTTCACATACAGGTTTTGATACGTTGGCTCTATACATGCAGATACACCAATGATATTCGAAATCGTTGCAGTCGGTGCAATCGCTACGCAATTTGAATTACGCATACCAAATTGTTTGATACGTTGACGTAATGCAGACCAATCCAGCGTTTCGGTCGTGTCTACTTCTAAGTAGCCACCACGCTCTTCGGCTAACAATTTCAATGAGTCTTGCGGCAAGATGCCACGATCCCACAGCGAGCCACGATAGGAGCTATACATACCGCGTTCTTCTGCTAACTCGGTAGAAGCATGATAAGCGTAGTAGCACACTGCTTCCATAGAACGATCAGCAAATTCCACTGCTTGATCAGACGCGTAAGGGATACGCATCATGTGTAAGCAATCCTGGAAACCCATGATGCCCATACCGACTGGACGATGACGCAGATTTGAATCACGCGCCTTCTTGACAGCGTAGTAATTGATGTCGATAACATTATCCAACATACGCATTGCTGTATTGACTGTTTTACGCAGCTTCTCGTGATCGAGCTTGCCGTCTTTCATATGCGCAGGCAGGTTGACTGAACCAAGATTACACACAGCGATTTCAGAATCATTGGTATTCAAGGTGATTTCAGTGCAGAGGTTAGAGCTATGCACTACACCCACATGCTGCTGCGGTGAACGAATGTTGCAAGGGTCTTTGAAGGTAATCCATGGATGACCTGTCTCAAACAACATGGATAACATCTTGCGCCATAAATCTAAGGCTTGTATTTTCTTAAACAATGGCATCTCGCCATTCGCAGCTTTAGCTTCATACGCTAAGTAAGCTTGTTCAAATTCCTTACCAAATTTATCGTGCAAGTCGATGACATCAGAAGGTGAGAACAGTGTCCATTCACCTTTTTCCATCACACGCTTCATGAATAAATCAGGAATCCAATTTGCGGTATTCATGTCATGCGTACGGCGTCTATCGTCACCGGTATTCTTACGCAGCTCGAGGAATTCCTCGATATCCATATGCCAGGTTTCTAAATAAGCGCAAACAGCACCTTTACGCTTACCACCCTGATTCACTGCAACCGCTGTGTCGTTAACGACTTTTAAGAACGGCACTACACCTTGTGATTTACCATTCGTGCCTTTGATATGCGCACCGAGTGCACGTACTGGCGTCCAGTCATTTCCCAAACCACCCGCATACTTCGCTAACAAAGCATTTTCTTTAATGGCTTCGTAAATACCATCTAAGTCATCCGCTACTGTCGTCAAATAGCAAGAAGACAGTTGTGAACGCACAGTACCTGAGTTGAACAAGGTTGGGGTTGAGCTCATGAAGTCAAATGTAGACAACAAGGTGTAGAACTCAATTGCACGTGCTTCACGATTAATTTCATTCAAAGCTAAACCCATTGCAACGCGCATGTAGAACGCCTGTGGCATTTCTATACGTGTACCTTGCACATGCAAGAAATAACGGTCATACAGAGTTTGCAAACCGAGATAACCAAATTGCAAATCACGCTCTGGCACTAAGGCTGCTGCTAATTTTTTTAAATCAAACTGACCTAGCTTGGCATCCAGCAGTTCTGCTTCTATGCCTTTCTTGATGAATTTAGGGAAGTATTCAACATAGTTTTGCGCCGCGTCTGCTTGCGCTACTTCTTTACCAAACACTTCTTTACGAATGGTGTGCATCAGTAAACGTGCTGTGACCTGACTATAAGCAGGATCTTTTTCCATCAACGCACGTGCAGCAAGAATCGCAGATTTATATAACTCTTCAACAGGCACGCCGTCGTACAGATTACGTAAGGTCTCATGCAAAATTGCATCGGCGTCCACATGACTCTCTAAACCTATGCAAGCAGCGGTAATCATTTTCTTGAGCTTGTCATGGTCCAGCAATACACGCTGACCATCAGCCAGAATATGTAATTGAGGATGATCAATCTCTGTCTTAGCTGGCTGCTGTTGCGCACGCTCTTCAGTTCTCTTAGCGCGATACAACACATAGGCACGCGCCACATCATGCTCACCGGAACGCATCAAAGAGAGTTCAACTTGATCTTGAATATCTTCAATATGGAATGTGCCACCTGCTGGTTGACGACGCACTAGGGCCGACACCACGTTTGAGGTTAATTGCTCAACTAATTCGCGCACACGTGCAGAAGCCGCGCCTTGTCCACCGTTTACTGCTAAGAAAGCCTTAGTCACAGCAATAGAAATCTTGGAAGGCTCAAAACCAACCACTGCTCCATTACGGCGAATAATCTTGTAATCCGCAATCGTGGTCGCAGTACTCATAGATGAAGGTGTAGCACCTGCATTCGATGGGACACCAACATAGTCGTTGTTGGACTTAACAGAGATTTCCTGATTTGTATGCACTGCCGCTCCTCAATAGGTAAAACCAAAGGCATGACGAATCACACCTACATTTGCCACACCGTCTAAGCCGGCGGCTGATTATTTTGTTTACTACGTCACTTGCTTACGCAAGAAATTTGGATGGATGCGCTGGAAGTTCCCGCTGGCATCGCTTGTGGTCTCAGACTTAGCCCCACTAACCTACGGCTCTGCCTCGCCCTGTTGGGCTGGGATTGCGCCGACTCTCCCTGCGACCCTTGTGAATGACTTACATCACAAGGCATCGTCCCATTTCCTAAGCGACTTACCTGCCTAAGAATATTAATTTTTGTGTTTGTGTTACAGCATACAGCCACTATATCTAGTGCTTGCAGCGATGGGATGCACTAATTCTAGTGCTCAACCCGATAACTTGCAACCGGTTTTTTCAATCAGGAAAGGTTAATTTCGTAGGTATTTTCATGAACGAAATGTCATTTTCAAGCAGATTGTTGAATTCACGTTGATAACGTTGCCAATCAAAAAAGGGGCCAGGATCAGTTTTTCTTCCAGGCGCAATATGTTGGTGACCCCTTACATCGGTCAAAGTATGGGCAACTAGCAGTGCAGCCGTGAGTTTTGCGAGCACCTGATATTGTCGATCTGCAAACTTTTCAAAATCAGAACCCTCGAGTTCGATACCAATTGAAAAATCATTACAGCGTTCACGATTATTAAATTGCGAAGCACCGGCATGCCAAGCTCTATCTTGTGTTGCCACGAATTGATGCGCACTTCCATCACGCTTAATAAGAAAATGCGCAGATACTTTTAAATCACGCAATTTTTCAAAATATGGATGCGCATCACAATCGAGTTGATTAGCAAATAAATCTTCAATATAGGATCCGCCATATTCTTCTGGCGGCAGGCTGATATTGTGTATGACCAGTAAATCAATGACTGTCTGTTCAGGACGTGCATCAAAATTTTCACAAGGCGAGCGCGCAATACCATTGCACCAGCCTTCCGGTGTGATGAAAAAATGTGGATCAATCAATGCCATGAATGTGTAATTTCTGTATCCGATAACGTAATTGTCGAAAGCTTATCCCAAGTAAAGTGGCAGCGCGCGTTTGGTTAAAGCGCGCCTCTTCTAAAGCCTTGACGATGAGTTCACGCTCAATAGTATCAAGATGTGTGTTGAGTGAAATCGGAAAAACATTATGCTGCTTCATCCTGTATGAGGACTTGCCCTTTTCTGCAAGCATCATAGACTCAGACAGTACCTGATCATGTGCGTTCACACTCTCAAAACAAAGATCGCCTATTTCTATGCAATCACCATGCACAAAGGCTAAAGCACGCTCTAAAATATTTTCTAACTCACGCACATTGCCAGGAAAATCATGCTGTTGCAGAGCTGCTAGTGCTGCCTGACTTAATCGTACGCATCTTTCAGCACCACTAAGACGTTTTAAGATTGCTTCTGCAAGCACGGCAATATCATCGCGTCGCTCTCGCAATGCAGGTAACTGCAACTCAATGACATTGAGTCGATAGTAGAGATCTTGCCGAAAGCGCCCTTCAGCTACCTGCTTTGCAAGATTTTGATGAGTGGCGCTGATGATACGTACATCCACCACTTCTTCTTGTGACGAACCTAAGCGTCGTATGCGTCGCTCTTGTATTGCACGCAATAATTTAACTTGCATGTTTAAAGGCAAATCAGCAACTTCATCTAACAACAAAGTACCCCCCTGCGCTGCTTGAAAAAAACCTTCGCGCTCTTGGTGTGCTCCAGTGAAGGCACCTCTCTTATGACCAAAAAATTCTGCTTCCATTAAAGCTTCAGGAATCGCACCGCAATTCACAGCAATAAAAGGATGAGATGCACGTTGGCTAAGTCTATGAATATCGCGTGCTGCTAACTCTTTACCTGATCCCGATTCACCGTAAATAGTGACGGGCGCATTGCTAAGCGCCATACGCTGAATACGTGCACGACATTGCTGTATCAGTAATGAATTGCCCAATAACCGAAATGGCGCATGCGCTAAATTGACTGCCTTATCGACGTTGTAAGAGTGGTGAACAAAGGGAATAACAGAGAGAGGCGTGGAAGTCATTGCAACACTTGAAGAGAGGACGGCGTAGCGTACTGCATCCATCCCCACAAAGCTGCACCCTGCACGCAACAAAACTGGGGGTAACAATGGTTAACTGAAGCTAGTAAATGCTTATCGAGAAAGCATGAACTCAGCCCGTATGTTGTCTTTGATGTTCGATGCTACAAAAAACACTACCGCTATTTGACTGCACTGCTTCGGATAAAGGCACATGTATGCCACAGTGACTGCAACTCACCATCTTCTCGACCAGCTCTGCTGCTGCAGTTTGTTCATTAGATTGAGGTGATTGAAAAGCATTATCAGACTCTGCATCACGCTTTATTTTATTTTGTGTTGATTGATACCAACGCCACACCAAATACAGCACTAAAGCCCAGAGTAAAAATTTCACGCCAAGCCTCGATGCAAGATCACTTCCATTACAAAACGACTACCCACATAGGCCAACAATAAGGTAGCAAAACCCATCAGCGTAAAAGAGAGTGCGGTTTTACCGCGCCATCCACGCCAATGCCGACCGGCTAGCAATACACCAAACAACGCCCAAGACATCATAGTAAAGAGTGTCTTGTGTTCAAACTTAACCGGTGTGCCAAACAAGACTTCAGAAAAAAATACGCCTGATATAACAGTCATGGTTAACAAGACAAATCCAAAACCAATAATGCGAAACAGCAAACGCTCCATTTTCAATAAAGGCGGCAATCTATCCACAATCGCGGATAACCAACTCGTGGAATTAGGAGAAGAATGTAAACGCGACTCTTGCACTGCCATTAACAAAGCATGAAACGCAGCAATAGTGAGTGAACCATAAGCTAAGATTGCAACCGCGATATGCCACGCAAACCAAGACGATTTACCTGCCATGGAAATCAATGTGCCTGGAAATAAAGCAGGCAGCGCAATCACTATCGCAGCCACTGGCAACACTAATCTTCTTAAACCATCGACTGAAAGATTGAGATTTTCTATCCAATAAGCTGCCACCGTCATCCATAAGGCCGCCGATAGCATAACTGCAAAACCTAATCTAAGAGCATCCGGCGTAATCACAGCATGAATCAGTGCAAGTCCATGCAGCGTCCAAGCCAGTGCTGTTCCGAACACAATGGTGCGTCGCCTTTGCTCTGGCAATAAAGCACAGACCATATAGATCAGTCCGGCGGGGTGTATAAGTAGAGGTTCCATCGCTGAAGTTTACACCAAGACTCTCAACCAACTAACAGCGCAAGTACGCAAATTTTGACAAGCGCTTAGCGTAAAATTGCGACTTCATTGCAAGATGACATTTCTAACTCAGCAAGGCTTACTTTCATGCTAGACAATCTCACTCAGCGCATGGCCAAAGTGGTGAAAACCATGCGCGGCGAAGCACGACTCACAGAATCCAATACCGCAGACATGTTGCGTGAAGTTCGACTCGCATTACTAGAAGCCGATGTGGCTTTGCCTGCAGTGCGTGAATTCATCGCACGCGTGAAAGAAAAAGCGATGGGTGAAGCGGTCATAGGCTCACTCACTCCAGGCCAAGCCTTAGTCGGTGTGGTGCAAGCTGAGTTGGCCAGTCTGATGGGCGCAGATCTAGGACCACAAGCTAGTGAGTTATCTTTTGCAACACAACCACCCGCCATCATCTTAATGGCAGGCCTGCAAGGTGCAGGTAAAACAACCACGGTTGGTAAGCTAGCTAAATTTTTAACCGAACAAAAAAAGAAAAAAGTATTAACTGTTTCAACCGACGTTTATCGTCCAGCAGCTATCGGCCAGTTAGAAACCGTGACACGTCAAGCGGGTGCGGATTTCTTCCCTTCACAAACTTCTGAGAAACCGGTTGATATTGCGCATGCTGCACTCGACTACGCAAAGAAACATCATCATGAAGTTTTAATCATCGATACCGCCGGTCGATTAGGTATTGATGAAGTCATGATGCAAGAGATCAGTGGACTACATAAAGCCGTTAAACCTATAGAAACCCTGTTCGTGATCGATGCCATGCTGGGCCAGGATGCGATCAATACTGCTCGCGCATTTAATGAAGCTCTACCTTTAACGGGCATCGTTCTCACTAAGTTAGATGGTGATGCACGCGGTGGTGCGGCACTCTCAGTGCGGCACATCATAGGCAAGCCCATTAAATTCGCTGGCGTTGCTGAGAAGCTGGATGGTTTAGAAG
>JAIXOW010000327.1 GCA_027486615.1 Oxalobacteraceae bacterium
AGATTTCTTGATTTTAAACTCTGATCGTAAAAGATCTTTCACAATGTAGTTAAGTTTTTTAGCAAATTTAGCCTTTTTTCGTACATTGTATTCCTTGGAGATGTTTCCTGTCTTTACAATGACACGTACCATTTTCAATTTATGAAAATACTATTAAAAATAAACTTATTGAATTGAAATTCATCCTCTTTTCAAAGGATCGAAACGTTAACTAAACATTATCCTCCCTCTTTTAAATGCACTATAAAAAATTAAAACTCAGCAATAATTTTTTCATTTATTGAATTATCAATGAGCAGACAAAAATAGAACACCCTTGTGTGATTAAAAAATGAGTATAAAGATATTGTTGCATTTTTTAATTCAAAAAGTTTGTAAAATGTTTTATATTTATTTTAACTAATTTTTAATTGTCACTATAATACTTTTTAAAATGCATAGAAATTAAAGAAATCAATCTTTAATTATTTATTAATGATCAGTAACCACTTTGCTATAATAAAAAAATTACAAAAGTGCTAACTATTATTCGAATGTTATCTCCAATTTGCAACGCCATAAGAAAAAGAAATATTTTTTCATCATGGCCAATAGGTCAAAGTTGAAGTAAACTGATTTCGAATGATTGGGGTTAGATTGAAGTAAAAAAATTAAAAAATTTGTATATCAAAATTATTTCATTATATATTTTTGAATAGTTATATTTAATACATTTAAACTTTTAATAATACGGTTTAGACAGCTTTGTAATTAAATTTAATGTGCTACCTCTTTTTGTTTTAAAATAAATGTTATACAAAAAGCACACAACATATAAAATCTTTGGTTTCCATTTTCCTGTCTCGTGTAATCTGAAAATAGTTTTGAAAACGATGGTCTTAGTTTACTTTTATTCAAGAAAAGAACAAGTCTGTCAAATGTCTACTCAACACAATAGTTTGCAAGAACGCATTGAGTAAGTTTATTTTAGAAATTGACAAATTCTTTTTATATATATGCTATTTTACAAACTTTTAATTCATTTACTCTTTTTAAAGCGATCTGATGGCGGAATTGGATCGCACAGAAAATTTAAAAAACAGAATATTGATCCTCAGAGAGATACGAGACACATTGAAAATGTTAAACAATCGAATATTGGAATCAAGAATTCAGGTGGAAACTGAAAATGGAAATATAACAATTATACAAGAAAATGTGTGAAAAGACACTAAATTTACTTTTTTTAAAGTAGTGACATGAAAGCATCTTATTTTATAATGCACATTTTGTTATTATTGTTTAGGCTTAATTGTTATAAACTTTGTGTTAACTTTGTTTCCAATTATTGCAACTTGTCATTTTGTTGACTACCTTGCTTTCCTTGACTTTGGCCATTAAATAATTTGGAAAAAGCGAGAAAAGATACGATTCCTTATGGACTACTTCTTTATAATTATAATTATAATTATATGTTTATAATGTCAAGATCACCAATTTTGTCTAAAACCAAAATATTGAACTAGCAAAAAGTATTATTGAAACTTTCTTTGTTTTTCAAACTTTTTAAATTAACTTCGGTTTACGTGTTTTAAACACATGTGGAGATAATTAAATAAATAGTAATGAAATATCAAATAAAATAGTATGTTCAGAGAACTAGACTTTGACGAATTGGTTTACAGTCACTTGACGTTGACAAAGTGAATTTGCGAAGAACAATAAAATGTAAAGAAGACGAAGAAGAGATGCTTTGCTTTTAGTTAAATTTTGTCTCCGACTGTGAACCAACCTCTCAAGTAAGTAAATTTAATACATTTTTTGAAAAATGGAAAAGTATTTGTCAATAAAAAGTCATGTTTTTGCAGCATGGCTTCGTTACTCATTGTCACAAACGACCTCAATGGAATATTCCATTTCACAAAGAAACTTACTTACACATTGGACCTTGAGAAGAAGCAGAAACTTTGGTTGAGAGAAAGGCAGGAAATTCCTGAATCGGAACATCCTACCATTGAAGCAGCGTTTGTAGAATGTTTACAATTTCTTGTCGCAATTAAAAACGACGAAAACGCTCAACAAAATTTTGACATCTATGAAAGAAAAGTTGAAACTCTTGTAGAAACTATTAATTCAAAGAAAGAACAATAAATTTTGCTACAAAGAATAATTATTTTTTACTTTTTAAAATCTTAAAATGTTCTTAAAGACGGATGGGAGTTTTGGCTTAAGAAGGGGGATTTTTTCTGTCGTTTTTAAATTTAAAGGTAGTTTAAAGTTTCAAGTGTGAAAATGACAAGAATATTTATTGATTAGAAATTGTCGAATCGAAACAAAGTTGCGGTTTTAAACCTTTTTTCACTTGTTTTCCGCAGCTCGTCATGACTTTAGACAGAGAATGGGAGAAATTGAGAAGGAGCCTGGACTTGCAAGAGGAGCAATTTAAAAACAAAATCCTGCCCCGCAATAGATTGACGCAGGAAACCATTGACAACATAAACCTCCAGATCCAGCACATCAAACTGAGTCTTTTGACGAGGCGTAGAAATATTGCCTCTTTTTCAAAGATTGAAAATGAAATGAACCACTTGGCGGTGGACCTTTTGACGGCTGGAAGAATGTCGGGACTGGAACATGTCCTTATGCTTTCAAGCCAATTGCCATAAATTTTTGGGAAAATGATTTTGCAATAATAAAAAATAAAATAAAATTTTGTTTTCATCATTTATAATTTAGCTTTAAGGTATTTGGAATAAAATTAAAAACTTTGTGGATGAAAATAAACAAACGAAGGAAAACGCTCTGTTTGAAGTTAACTTTAATTGAATATTCTTTTATTTTACAAGTTTTGTAAAAAACCAAATGTCAAACTAAAATAAAAAGCAAACACAGCCTTAAAATACTTTTTTGTCGAAAGAAAAATTTTAAAAAATGTTAAAATTGATAAATTAATTATGTAAATTACAAGTGCAGTTGTTTACAAAATGAACACGTTACAAAAGTAACGGTTAAATACGCTTATAAAACTTTAATAAGACTGTGCAAAATTTGAATGTTTAAATGCGACTCCAAAAACAGTATCGAGTTTGAATCCATTGAAAAAAATGTAAGCAAGATTTCCTTGTAAATTTTTGATGAAATCGAAAGACTTCTTTTATCAAAATGTAGGTATTCAATACTAAATTTATAAATAAAACATTTCTGGTATAATCTAACTCTTAGACGTTTACATTTAGTTTGCTTGAAACGGAAACATTTCAAATTTAATGACTGTACCGGTTTTAAAAGAAGTTGAGATTTGGCACAAGTAAGTCATTCTTACAAACTGAGTGGGTGAAGAAAGTCGAAAATGTCATCGATTGAAGAAAAGTGGCAACTGGGACGAGCCTATCTCGAAGACGACGAGAAACAATGGCTTGAGAAAGTTATTCCCAAAAACCAAGTTCCGGAAGAAATTGTTCTAATAATAAACAATCAAATAAGTGACCTGCGCACTTTTTTGGATACCAAACCAAAAACGCAAGAAAATCTTATCGAGTTTCAAGCCAAACAAGACAAACTTGCAAAAATCCTCACCTTTGCCTCTTTAATGGCGGGATTTACAGTTATTGTCGAAAAAATTGGAGTATAAAAAAATAAATCAAGTTTTAAAAGTCAGTTTTTTTAAATTTATTTGGGGTGTAGACTATTTTGGAGATTTTTTATTCGTTCGCACTTTAATTATTTGAAGGTGACGCTAACCATTTTTTTCTTAAAATAAAAGTCCCATCCACCCAAGTGTAACATTCAATGTACAATTTGTTTCATTTTTCAATCTTCAATATTGAAATACACATTAATTGAACCTAAAGAGTTATAATTAAGAAAACTTTCAATACTCGAGAATAAATACATTTTAAATATTCCATGAACTAAAATTCTATAATACTTTGCAATTAGTGTTTAGAAGTTTTGAATAATGTTAACAATATGGTAAACATTTTCTGGAACGCAAAAGTTAGATTTACTGTATAAAGAAGGGAATAAATATTTGACGACCTAAAGTGCACCTAGTTTACTTTCATCCTTCAGCGGACACTAACGTCTTAAACAAGTAAGATTTCGTCTTTTCTTTAATTTCGTTAAAACTTTCAGAAAATTACGATAACTAGTCAGCATTTTACAGGATGTCATATACCTTCCACTCCAACGGTATCATCAGATGTTCGCACGACACGATGAAACGCCTATGCAGAATCGGAATTGCCAAGATGCACGCAGAATGGAAGAGAGAAATGAATCGATTTCCTCTTTCAGAACAACAAAAAATTGAAGACTTGTTTATCGAATGTATGCAATTTCTATTTCAAATTAAAAATGACCACAACGATATTCTAAACTTTTACATATTTGATACAAAAATTAAAACTATTCAAGAAACAATCAAGGGATTGTAAGAATAAACTTTTTGAATGTAATTTCGGCTATTTTTATTGTCACCAGTTTTTAACACTCGCAAAATAATAATGCAACGAAAGAAAAGGAGGTTGTTCAAGTTAAGTTTTTTAAATAAATTTGTGAATTCTTTGTAATGAATCATTTTTTGAAATCGTAGTTGGCTTTTTGAAGCTGTTTAATTTAAAAAAGTGCATAGGGAAATAACTATGATCACGCACAAAATAAGGAAAAAGAGAGAGGGCAAAGAAAATGTCAAGAGAAATATACGTACTAATAATCTTTCAAACACTTGGGAAAATCATTTTAATCACTTTAACTTAAATTTAAGCTGCGACATCAGCAGACCTTCAACATTCGATTGTCGCGTAGACGATACCTTGATCCCGCGTTATCGTGTTTAAATTATATTTTTTGTCACAAAAGTAGGCCGAAATATATTTTTCCGTTCGCAAGTTAGATTTGCCCGCGACGGGGGGGGGCGGCCGAAACCACGACGCCACATTGGTTTCAAAACGCTTGAGCTCGACGGCAAGCCAAGGGGTTCAAAAATAATCCCCAAAAAAAATCGGAACAATTGGTTTGCAATCGCTTAACCTCGACGGTAATCAAATCGAGGGGTTTCGTCGGAAGACTTTATTTGCGGAACCTCAGAGACGGGGTTTTAGAAACGAGGTCCCAAAAATCGGAACAATTGTTTTGCACTAGCATAACCTCGACGGCAATTGAATTTTTTTTCTCACGCGACTAAATCCGAAAATGTAAAATGTAAACAAAACTCACACATACTGCGATCCTCCAACCGAAAAAAATTTGACTTACCTGAAATTGGAAAGAAATTAATTGTTAATTGTTTTCTCCGAGTACAATGTTAATTCGGATTGAAAATTCTTTTTTAGCAAAGAAAGACATTTTTAAGGACAGACTTCACTACTTTAAAATTGTAATCTCTTGCATCACGTCGAAAGACATTCCAACTTTCAAATATCAATTTTTCTCATTCAAAATTACGCGCCACATAAGGGTCGAGATCAAAGTTTGGCACGCAACCTCGTCAGAGTTTCGAATTACTTCGTTTCAAAAACTGACAATAGAGAAGCTCCGTCAATTTGCACACACTTTGCACAGCCGCACCCTCTATAACAAAAAGCAAAAGTCTGCTAGATGGCAGAAACATCCAAGAAACACATTTATTTTTAGGAACCCAAAATTGACGCCATATGTTATAAAAATGTCTCTCTCTTTTCAATCCATTACTTGTAATACCAACAAAATGTAGATACCCAGATTGACTCACTGTCGAAAAAACTACGCACCAACTTTGTTTTCAAGCATTATCAATACTCTACATATTGTTTGTTTAACCCATCCAAGTGCTTTGTTCAAAACACGGCAGTCTTGAAAGCATCACTGTCAAAGTTTTCTCTTCTTTGAACGGTCCAATGCATTTTTAATTGGACCCTCTACCCGTCCCGAAGTCGTCCGTCACGGCGCCCCCCCCCTCTCATTGATATTAGTTTTTGCGTTTTAGACGGAGAAATGACACCAAGAGCTCAAAGTGTCTTTTGAATAAGTGGATTGGGTCCACACAAAAATGCCGTGTCCCATACATAGAAAAGAAAAACTTTCAAGTGCCTCTACTGCAACAAAGAGTTTGAATTTTTGAGTCCTTGAATGAGTGCTCAAGTCAAAATGTTAATAAAAGAAATTTGGTCAATAATTATAATACTTTGTTATATATTTGTGGCAATTTAAATTTGCATAAAAATAAATATTTAAATTTAGTTAGTTTGAATGAATTGTGTTTTTGTCGGACACTATGTCCTCTCAAACTCTGAACGCCGTGACGGACGACTTCGAGAGTGCTAAAAGCCATAAAACTAACTCAAGTTGCAAAACTCAATTGCAGAGGGAGCTACTTGCATACGAAAGTATGGAAATAATTACACTTGCAACTTACCAACTTACACGCATACTGGCTCTCACACTACACGAATATACACAAATAAGTTTTTTCAGCAAAAGTTTAGCTCAGCAACTTTTCATCACAAATTAGCAATTTTCATCTGAAATAACAATAAAATCAAAGGAAATTTTAAAGTTAAAAACAGAAGATACAAAAAATTTCCTAAAAGAGTACATGTTTATTACTTAAATTTTTAATTATAAAATTAATTGCATCGGGTTTATTTAGACGGCCTTATCCAGGATCCACCCATCCTGAATGACTTCCAAATCTGGAAGGGCCACATACAAAATCACTAGTCCGCGTTCACACGAGTTTCGAAACCAATTCAACTATTACGAACAGTAGATACAGGGTCCCACCCCTCCCGAAG
>JAIXOW010000436.1 GCA_027486615.1 Oxalobacteraceae bacterium
CCCATGACTGGACACAATGCATTCACACGAATCTTGTCAGGTGCCAGTTCAACAGCCATCGCGCGTGACAGTAAATTAACAGCACCTTTGGAAGCGTTATACCAAGACAAACCAGGACGAGGACGTATACCAGCAGTTGAACCTACGTTAATGATCACACCACCTTGACCACGTTTGCGCATCAACGGCACAACAGCATGAGTCATGAAATAGATGGACTTCACATTAATATCAAACACACGATCAAAGGTTTTTTCATCCACATCCAACATAGGTTGGTTTTTATGTGTAGTACCTGCATTGTTAATCACAATGTCTGGTACACCAAATGTATCTACGCAAGCCTTCACCATGGCGTTCACTGAATCAGCGTTCGCTACATCGCATGTGACTGCTTTTGCATGAGCACCGAGTGCTTGCGCAACACGCTCACCTGCTGCCGCATTCAAATCCGCAATAATAACTTTTGCACCTTCACGGATATAGCCTTCTGCCATACCTTCACCAAAACCACTACCTGCGCCAGTAATGATGGCGACTTTGTCGTTAAGTTGACCCATAACTACTCCCAATTAAATGAATTTTTAAAATTTTAATCTTTTAATCTTTACAATCACAATACATTAACCGTAGTACTGCACCACTGTTTTGGTGACACTAAACTCTTCCAAAGCAAGAAAACCTTTCTCGCGTCCGTGGCCACTTTTCTTCATGCCACCGAAAGGCAGTTCCACACCACCACCAGCGCCATAGCAATTAATAAAAACTTGTCCACTATCTATGCGTTGCGCTAAACGTGATTGTCGACTGCCATTCTCTGTCCACACACCTGCTACTAAACCGTATTCCGTAGCATTGGCTAACTGGATCGCATCTTCTTCGTCTTTGAATGCCATAGCAGAAAGCACAGGACCAAACACTTCTTTACAAGCGAGATTATGCTCTCGTGGTACAGCACCAAACAAAGCAGGCGCAACAAAATAACCATCTTTAGAAATGCCATCAGCTAAAGCGCCACGCGCAAGCACAGGCACACCGGATGCAATCGCTTCATCGATGAAGCTATTCACACGATTGAATTGTTTTTTATTCACGATAGGACCACAATCTAAATCCATCTCAGGCGTTCCCACTTTGACTTTCTTAAAAGCCTCAGCCACCTTGCTGACAAATTGATCGTAAATATCTTGCTGAACAAGTAAACGACTACCTGCTGAACAAGTCTGACCTGCATTTTGTGTAATCGCTTTTACAATCACAGGTACAGCTTTATCAAAGTCCACATCATTAAAAACGATTTGCGGTGACTTACCACCCAACTCTAAAACGCAAGGTACAGAATTTTTTGCAGTTGCTTCCTGCACCATCACACCCACTTCAGGTGAGCCAGTGAAGGTTGCGAAGTTAATTCCGGGATGTGCAGTCAGTGCAGCACCCGCTTCATGACCATATCCTGTGACGACATTCAAAGCACCTGCAGGCAAGCCTGCTTCCATTGCTAATTCAGCTAAGCGTATGCCTGACAAGCATGCATCTTCAGAAGGTTTTAATACACAAGCATTACCCATAGCGAGTGCAGGCGCTAAAGTGCGACCAAACATCTGTGCTGGATAATTCCAAGGAATGATATGTGCCGTCACACCATGTGGCACACGTATAACTTGAACGTTATAGTTATTTAAATAAGGAATTTGTTCGCCATGAATTTTGTCAGCAGCACTACCATAAAATTCAAAATATCGCGCAACCGCAACAATGTCATTGCGCGCGACGGTCATAGGTTTGCCTGTATCTTGCGCTTCGATTTTCGCAATCTCATCCGCATGCTTAACGATTAAGTCAGCAAATTTCATCATAATGCGACCGCGCTCAGTTGCAGTCATACGACCCCATGCGCCATGCAATGCACGTCGTGCTGCTTGCACTGCTAAATCAATATCCGCAGCTGTGCCGCGATCTATTTTGCTAAATACTTTCGCATCACAAGGGTTAATGACATCAATGGTTGCACCTGCAATCGAGGAGACCCATTTGCCATCAATGAGTAAGGTAGGCATACACAATTCCTTAAAAAATAATTTGATTATTCAGCAGTGATGAGTTCGCCGCGTTCTAGTGTTAGCGTGGCATCGGGCAAATCACGTAACAAACTGCGATTTGATTCCGTCACGACTATGCATAATTCGGGAGCAATCTTATGTAAGCGACGTAAGGACTCTGCATATTGATTTGCAAGCACGGGAGCTAAACCTTGAAAGGGTTCATCCAGTAATATTAATTTTGTTCCTACCATCAGAGCACGACCTAAGGCCGCCATCTTGCCTTGACCACCGGATAAGGCAGAACCTGAACGAGGCAGCATTTCTTGTAATTGTGGTACCACTTCTAATACATGTGCTAAGCGCTTATCAATTTCTTCTTTAGCTAAACCCAGTACTTCACAAGGCAAACGTAAATTTTCTTCTACAGTAAAAGTTGGGAACATCACACGATCTTCTGGCGCATAACCTAAACCTAAACCAGCACGACTATGCGCAGCAACGGTAGATAAATCGGTTGATTCAAATGTAATAGTGCCTGCAGAGAGAGGTAACAAACCCATAATGGCGCGCAGCAGTGTAGTCTTACCAGCTCCATTGCGCCCTACAACTGCCAACAACTGCCCTGCTGAAAATTCAGTGTGAATATTGCGCAATACAGTAATGCCTGCAATCTGTGCGCTGACTTGATTAATCTTCAGCATCTCATTCCCCGATCACATTCTTACGTACTTCTGGATCTGCTAACACTTGCTGTGGTGTGCCATCTGCAGCAATACGACCTGCTATCCAAGCAGCGACGCGTGTCGCATATTGCGAAACAATGTCTACATCATGCTCTACAAATATCGCAGTCACTTTTTCTGCATCTAAAGCAGCCATAATGGTTTTCATCAAACCATGTTTTTCGTCGGTTGATACACCAGAAGTTGGTTCATCTAAAATTAGTAAGCGAGGTTTTAAGACGAGTGCCATCGCAATATCTAATAATTTACGCTGACCTTCTGGCAAAGCACCGGACATTTCATCACCGCGTGATGCTAAGCCCACCATCTCAAGAACATGATCCACCTCTGCAGCTGGTACCGCTTTATCCAGTGGCGTCCACAAACCTAATCCACCACGCTTACCTGCAGCAGCGATACGTACACAATCACGCACAGTATGCTCAGTAAATAATTGCGGTAGTTGAAAAGATCGCACCATGCCACGTAAGGCAATCGCACGTGGTGAGAGTGCTGTTACATCATGACCTTCGAAAAATACTTGTCCTGCTTGAGGATGAATTAAACCTGTGCAGATGTTGATGAAGGTAGTTTTACCTGCACCGTTTTGCCCAATCACAGCCAGTCGTTCACCTTCAGTTAAAGTGAAATCAATATGATCCGCAACCACCACGGCACCGAAGGCAAGTTGTAAGTCTTTAGTTTGTAACAGCGGAGTGCTCATGCGCCCTCCTTTTGTTTTTTATCTTCGAGTAGTGCCGATATGCCTCGTGGTGCAAGAAACACCATCGCGATTAAGACAAATCCCAACACCATTTGCCATGCGCCGGTTAAATAAGCAGCAGCAAATAATTTAACGAATTCAAAAATACCTGCACCGATGAAGGCACCCACAGGATGACCCACGCCACCTAAAATTGCGACAAACACAATTTCACCTGAACGTACCCAATAACCCATTTCAGGCGTAACTAAACCCTGTGCAATCGCAAACAAGGCACCTGATAAACCACCGAGTGCGGCAGAGATGATGTAACCAATTAATAGTGCTTGATAAGCAGAGATACCTACATACTCAAGTCTTGTTTCATTGGTTTTCACAGCAGACAAAGCCTGACCTGCAACAGAACGTAAATAACGTTGTACTAACCAACCTAATAACAATGCCAACACGACACAGGTTATCAACAACACGGTTTCAAAAGCATCACGCTCCATATTGAAACCAAAAAATGGTGAGCGCTCTAGTCGCAATCCATCGGTACCACCCGTGACATTAAAAAATTTACCCAGCGCAGCAAACAGCACCATAGAGAGCGCAAGATTCAACATACCAAAAAAGATACCGCGATAACGAACAACAAATGAACCTACGATAGTACCGATGATGGCACCTACTGCAGTACCAACTACTAATAGCAAAGCGCTATCAATATGTGTCCATTTGCGCACCGTGAAGGCCACGGC
>JAIXOW010000309.1 GCA_027486615.1 Oxalobacteraceae bacterium
GTAAATAATTATTGACACGTAGTCAAATAGTTATTAGTCTGAGCCATATCTTGGAATTCGTTCATATGGTGATCGGCAAAGGGATGAATAGAAGCTTTTGCTAAATTACATAAAAGGCAATATTTGAGGTTGGTTAAAAAGCCAAACTCAATACACACTGGGGCAAGACTCATGATCATGAATAATTCTGCTCGAAAAGTTCAAATTGAAAACTTGAGTGCCAGAGTTGTCATCGTGACGATGGATAGTCATTTAGCGAGTGCCACCGTTCGCGCGCAAAGTGTGTTGTCGCGTTCTTTTCCTGGATTGACTCTCACGGTTCATGCAGCCTCTGAGTGGGGCAATAGTCCTAGCGCACTTGCGCGCTGTATAGAAGATATTGAACAGGCCGATATTGTGATCGCGGCCATGCTGTTCTTAGAAGATCATTACCTCCCTGTTTTACCAGCATTGACTGCTCGTCGCGATAAATGTGATGCGATGATTTGCGCTTTGTCTGCAGGTGAAGTCATGCGACTTACTCGTATGGGTAAATTCAGTATGGATGGCAAGACTAGCGGTCCTATGGCACTACTCAAACGCCTAAAAGGTAATTCCAAGCCAGGTGAAGGAAGTAAACCTAGTGCAGCGGGCGCAAGGCAAATGAAGATAGTGCGACAGTTGCCTAAGATTTTGCGTTTTATTCCAGGTACAGCGCAAGATGTACGTATCTATTTTTTAGTCTTGCAGTATTGGCTTGCTGGTTCAGAAGAAAACATCACCAGCATGATCGCTATGCTGTTAGACAATTATGCAGATGGTCCAAGACGTGCCTTGCGTGGGCAGTTTAAGGTCAAGCCTCCAGTTGAGTATCCTGAAGTTGGTATCTATCACCAAAACATGAAGGGTCTTGTACAGAACAAGGGTATGTCTGAATTAACTTCAGATTTACCTTCTGTAGCTAAAACAGGTAAGCGCGGTACCGTCGGTTTACTGTTACTGCGTTCTTATCTTGTTGCAGGCAATGCTGCTCACTACAACGGTGTGATTACTGCGCTTGAAGCGCGTGGCATGCGTGTTGTGCCCGCGTTTGCTACCGGTCTTGATGCACGACCTGCAGTGGAAAAATTCTTCATGAAAGATGGTCGCTCTACAGTCGATGCCATCATTTCTCTGACTGGTTTTTCTATGGTGGGTGGCCCTGCCTACAATGATTCAAAATCAGCGGAAGAGATTCTTGCGAAATTGGATGTGTATTATCTCTCCGTGATGCCAGTGGAGTTTCAAACACTAGAGCGTTGGGGTGCGAATGAACGTGGTTTGATGCCAGTTGAAGCCACCATGATGGTAGCAATTCCTGAACTCGATGGCTCAACCGGTCCTCTCGTATTTGGTGGTCGCAGCACTGGTGCTGGTGATCAATGCACAGGATGTAGTCGTCGTTGTGTATTCCCTGCATCTGAGAATGAACATGACATGCAAGTCTGTATAGAACGTGCGGACATGTTGGCTTCCCGTGTTGGTAAGTTGATTGATTTAAAACGTGCCGAGCGTGCGAATAAAAAAATTGCTGCTGTTGTGTTTAATTTCCCACCGAATGCAGGCGCAACAGGTACTGCAGCATTTCTCTCGGTCTTTGAATCCATGTTCAACATGCTCGCTTCTATGAAAGAAGCAGGCTATACGATCACCATGCCTAAAGATGTGGATGATTTACGTGAGAGTGTCATTAAAGGTAATGCTGAGCAGTATGGTGCAATGGCGAATGTACATGCCACGATTCCAGTCGATGATCATGTGCGCCGTGAGCGTTGGTTAAAAGAGATAGAAGCACATTGGGGTCCAGCACCAGGTCAGCAACAAAGTGATGGTCGTTCAATTTTTGTATTAGGTGCGCAATTTGGTAATGTGTTGGTAGGTATACAGCCTGCCTTCGGTTACGAAGGCGACCCTATGCGATTGTTGTACGAAAAAGGTTTTGCACCTACACATGCCTTCTCTGCTTTCTATCGTTACTTACGTGAAGACTTTGGTGCGACAGCAGTACTGCATTTTGGAACCCATGGTGCACTTGAATTCATGCCTGGTAAACAAGCAGGTATGTCGGGAGATTGTTGGCCTGATCGTTTGATAGGTGATCTACCTAACTTCTATCTCTATGCATCGAATAATCCTTCTGAAGGTATGATTGCTAAGCGTCGCGCTGCAGCGACCTTAATTAGCTACATGACACCACCAATTGCTCAAGCAGGTTTATATAGCGGTTTAATAGATTTAAAAGCATCGCTAGAACGTTTGCGTGGATTAGATCCTGAGTCTGAATCAGAACGCGCAGAGTTGACTGTTTTAGTACAAACGCAGGCTGCAGAATTAGAGCTAGCAACCATGGAGCCTGCATGGAGTGAGGATGATCATGAAAAAATCCAGAAGCTCTATAACGATGTACTAGAGTTTGAATACACCTTGATTCCTGAAGGTTTGCATGTGATAGGCCGACCGATGTCGGTAGCAGAGCGAACAGATATGTTGTTATCTGTTGCTGATGCTTCACATGGAGTGCCGCCTACTCCTGAATTACGCAATACCATTCAAGCTATGCTCACTGAAAGTAAGTCATTAGTGATCGCACCTGAGCATGCAGAATTAATGAACGCACTCGCCGAGATTGATCGTGTGATGTGCCAAGACAATGAGATCAACGGTATTTTGCATGCACTGGATGGCGGTTATGTAAGACCTGCTCCTGGTGGTGATTTAATACGTACACCAGAAGTCTTACCGACTGGCCGTAATTTGCATGGCTTTGATCCATTCCGTTTACCAAGCGCGTTTGCGGTTAAAGATGGCAAGCGTATGGCAGAGCATTTACTGCAGCGTCATATTCAAGATGGCAATCCATTACCAGAAACAATCGCGATGGTGTTATGGGGTACCGATAACCTAAAGAGTGAAGGTGCACCGATAGCGCAAGCTTTAGCGTTAATGGGAGCAAAGCCACGGTTTGATAGTTATGGTCGTTTAGCAGGTGCTGAATTATTGCCATTAGAAGAGGTCGGTCGTCCACGAATTGATGTCGTCATCACCTTATCGGGTATCTTCCGTGATTTGCTACCTATGCAAATTAAGCTCTTAGCAGAAGCTGCTTACTTAGCTGCTAAAGCAGATGAATCTAGTGACATGAATTTCATTCGTAAACATGCGTTAGCTCACCAAGCTGAACATGGATGTGATCTTGAAACGGCTGCACTACGTGTGTTTGGTAATGCTGAAGGTGCGTATGGTTCTAACGTCAGTCAATTAGTAGATAACAGTCGTTGGGAAGATGAAGATGAACTTGCCGAGACCTATACCAAGCGTAAAGGTTTTGCGTATGGAGTGTCGGGTCGTCCTGTACAACAAACAGCATTACTAAAAAGCGTTTTATCAGGTGTCGATTTAGCGTATCAGAATCTCGATTCAGTTGAATTAGGTGTCACAACGATAGATACGTATTTTGATACCTTGGGTGGTATAAGCAGAGCAGTTAAACGTGCTAAGGGACCGGATGCACCTGTCGCACCGGTTTATATAAGTGATCAAACCAAGGGTAGTGGAACAGTACGTACACTGACTGAACAAGTCGCTCTCGAAACTCGTACCCGTATGTTGAATCCTAAATGGTATGAAGGTTTGCTGAAAAATGGTTATGAAGGTGTGCGTCAAATTGAACTGCATGTCACCAACACCATGGGTTGGTCAGCGACCACAGGACAAGTTCAACCTTGGGTATATCAAAAGCTGACCGAAACATTCATGCTCGATACAGAGATGCGTGAGCGTATGGCCAAGTTGAATCCTACTGCAGCAGCACGAGTCGCTAGCCGCTTAATAGAAGCCTCAAATCGTGAATTCTGGAAGCCAGACGAAGAAACTCTCGCACAGCTCAAACGTGCGGAAGAAGATCTGGAAGATCGTTTAGAAGGCATCTACGAAGAGTAAGCTGTTCATTCTTCGATTCATGCTGACATCTTGCTATTTTGACAGCTAATCAATCTACTATCACGCGCTGCAGTCAGCCATCTTGATTCATCCTTGTTTAGTCATAGGATGAAGCTCATCTTAGTCACAGATAAACTGCGTTACTTATAATTAAATCTCCCACACCGAAAGTTCTTTTTACATTCTGAAGGACTTCTGTTACTTTGCTCTCGTACAAAAAAATTTATAAATATATTAAAAGAATGTCATTTACATAATGACATCGTGCGATGTTTAGTTAGTGGACTGAGGGGAGACAGCTCATGAACTTTAATTTTTTGGGCGCAGTACGTTCTGCGCTTCCGAAGAAAAAATACTGGTTGATGTCCATGGATGACGGTTCTAGCGACCAGTCAGGATCATCGCGCTATTCCGAAAGTACTGACAATAAAGATGCTTGTCAGGCGTCTTTGATGCAAATTCTGGAATCTCAAATCATTCCCAGCTTATTAGCGTCTAATGAATTCGTTGAACCATTTTATTCCACTGATGGCGCTAGAACCGCGCTTCCCACTGAAGTAGAAATAGCCAACTTCGCCGAGCTATGCACAAATCCAGATGAAGATGCGCCTGATTTATTTGTTCAAGGTTTGATGGCAGAAGGCTTGAGCTCAGAAAATATATTTCTACATCTGTTAGCACCTGCAGCTAGGCATTTAGGCTATCTCTGGGATGAAGATCTATGCGACTTCTCTAAGGTCACCATAGGCTTAATTCGCATGCAGAAAATCACCATGCGCTTAGGTTCGGATTTTCAAGAAAAACGTAAATCAGCCATGGACGGAATGCGTGCATTGTTTGCACCCGTTCCCGGTTCGCAGCACACATTGGGTGTGTTAATGGTTTCTGAATTTTTTAGACGCGAGGGTTGGCAAGTTTGGATGGAGTTAGGTTCTTCTGAGGATAAGCTCTTAGCAGCGGTTAAAAAAGATTGGTTTCAAGTGATAGGCCTATCAATAGGTACGGAAGCACATGTCGAATCATTGACTGATACGATCAAGTTGATCCGAGCATCTTCGGCCAATAAGGATGTGAAGATTTTAATAGGTGGCCCTATTCTTGCCACCATTCCTAATTTATTTGAAGAAGTTGGTGCTGATGGTGCGGCTGGTGATGCAGTCAGTGCAGTTGCGTTAGCTAAATCGCTGTTTGCTCTCTAAAAGTTGGTGTGCCTTTATAGTTCATAGGATTTTCTGAATCGCATTTGCCTTTTGCGCTGGCATGGTAATCTCTCAACTTTGCATTTAATTGTGCATTAGTGGAGCGTTATCCACTCGCTGTCATTATTCCATCCTACATAAATAAAATGTCATCTGCGTACTAGCGATCAGCAGCAGATAAAGACCTATCTTTTAGCCACAATCATGTCAATTCCGGAAAACACCTCATTAAGCTCTGATGAAAAGCGCTCCTGCGCCTCGCTTGCAACGATTTACTCTATGCGTATGCTGGGTCTTTTCATGGTGCTACCTGTTTTTATTATGGAGGCACGTCAATATCCGGGTGGCGATGATCCTTCTAGTGTAGGTTTGGCGATGGGTATGTATGGCTTAGTTCAAGCCATGCTGCAAATTCCTTTTGGATTGGCAGCAGACAAATTTGGACGTAAGCGCGTCATTGTGTTTGGTTTGCTATTACTCGCTTTAGGTAGCGTAATCGCTGCTTGTGCAACTAGCGTAACGGGTCTTGCACTCGGTCGTGCTATTCAAGGTGGTGGTGCGATTTCAGCTGCGGTCACTGCCTTGCTTGCAGATCAAACACGTGATCATGTACGTACTAAAGGTATGGCATTAATAGGTGCCAGCATAGGTTTGATGTTTGCGTTGTCTTTAATCATAGGACCACTACTTGCAGCGCATGTAGGCTTACAAGGGATATTTGGTATCAGTGCTGCAATGGCATTGTTAGGCATACTCATCATTGCTTATTGGACGCCACAAGAAGTCAGTGTAGAGAAAACCGTAGAAAAGAAAACCTTTGCTCAGTTACGAACAACCTTAATGCAATCGGATTTATTGCGACTAGATTTTGGAGTGTTTATTTTATATGCAGTACAACTCGCTATGTGGGTGGGTATTCCTAGTTTACTGTCACAAGCAGGAGTGAGTAATAAAGATCATGGTTGGGTTTATCTACCAGCAGTCTTGCTTTCCTTTGTGTTTATGGGAATAACTTTATTTAGAATGGAACGCAAAGGTAAGCTTAGACCTTTATTTCTAGGTTCTATCGTGTGTGTAATGCTAGTGTTGATTGCGATGGTGTTTCAAATAGAGGGACAACAAAATATATGGATGCTAGGCTTTCTGATATTTTTATTTTTTAGTGGCTTTAATATTCTTGAAGCGAGCCAGCCTAGTCTTGCTTCGCGTATGTCACCACCCGATTCACGTGGCGCAGTGTTAGGTGTGTATAACACCCTGCAATCACTCGGTATATTTGCTGGTGGTGCGATGGGTGGGGTGTTGAGTCGTGCGATAGGTTTACAAGGATTGTTTTTAGTATGTGCAGTGCTGATGGCGATTTGGTGTGTGGTCTCGTGGCCTATGAAATTTATTTCATCTAAGCCAGTTAATACGAATACATCATCTATTTAAAAATTTTTTTAAAACTTGTAATGATGCTTGTACGTTTTCCTCTTGAGGTAAATGTCCCGTTTTTGGTAATACTTCAAGTCGTACACTAGGAATGTTTTTTACATAGTCTTGCGCATTAGCGATAGGTATCATGCCATCTTGTTCTCCCCACATCAATAAAGTGTCAGCCTGTATGGTTTTAAGCAGTGGTATAGGGTCTTTGAGTACAGTTTGCTCAACTCTGGCAACGATACTTTTTCTTACACCCGGTGCACATATTAAGTCATAGTAGCGATCTACCATCGCAGAACTTAAAACATTCGCATCCGCATAAGCAGGTACTAAACTCATTTTTAATAAAGGCTTAGGCAGAGCAATCGTCATTGAACTCAGCATCCACGAAGCTTGAGGTGCTTTGTCGTATTCAAATCCTTCACTAGCAAATCCATCGGGAGAGATTAATACTAATTTTTCTGCACGTTCTGGATGCGCTGCTGCGATATGCCATGCGAGTTTTCCGCCCAGTGAGTTTCCAATAAAAGTCGCTTTGTCTACATCTAATGCATTGAGTAATCCTAATATCACTGTAATGTCATGGGTGTTTGAAAAATCATTGGTTTCATTCATACCGCTGAGACCAAAACCAGGTAAGTCCATGCGAATGACACGATAGTCTTTTTCTAATTCGCTAGACCATGCTTCCCATGTATGTAAGCTAGCTCCAAAGCCATGCAAAAAAACTAAAACAGGTAAATTTTTATTGCCACTATCGCGATAATGTAAATTTGTACCGGCAAGGTTGATGAATTTACTAGGTGCTTGTGCATATTTTTCTTTGAGTTGCGTAAGATCTTGATCGGGTGTCCAGACGAGATAGACACACGCTACAATGCTAGCAATGATTAGGTAAATCATGTTATTCAGTCGTTTTTTCATGTTGGGCAAAATAGCGCTACACGTTCTTACTTCTGGATTGATGTTCAGTGTATGGTAAACATTATCACACTCTTATTTTTTAGAATTTTGTTTGCGTCATTTCTATGAATTCATCTAAACGTGTTTTTGTTATCGGTGCCACAGGAACGATTGGTCGTGCCGTAGTGCGGGCGTTGATGCATCAAGGTTTTGATGTAGTGTGTTTTATCCGTCCTCCTTCAATAAAAAAAGAGCTTGATCAGAACAAGCAGCGTGAGTCTTTATTCGCAGGCGCATCTATTCGCTATGGTGAAGTGAGTGACCCGCAATCGATACAAGAGCAGGGCTTTCAAGGTGAAAAATTTGATGTGCTCGTTTCGTGTTTGGCTTCTCGAACTGGTACACCAAAAGACGCTTGGGCAATTGATCATCAAGCGCATCTAAATATATTAGAAGCAGCAAAGAGTGCGGGTATTGCACACTTTATTTTGTTATCAGCGATTTGTGTGCAGAAGCCACTACTCGCATTTCAACATGCTAAGCTCGCTTTTGAAAAAGCATTAATTGAATCTAGATTAACTTACTCGATTGTTAGACCGACTGCGTTTTTTAAATCATTGTCTGGTCAGATAGGTCGAGTAAAGAATGGAAAGCCCTTTCTTTTATTTGGCGATGGAATGCTCACTTCATGTAAGCCAATTAGTGATAGTGATTTAGCTGATTTCATTGTCAGTTGTATTCATGACCACACTAAACATAATTGCATTCTTCCTATAGGTGGACCTAGTGCTGCGATCACCCCGCGCGAGCAGGGTGAAAAATTATTTGCTTTACTGGGGAAGGAAGTGCGTTTTAAGCAGGTGCCAGTTGCACTACTTGATGTCATTATTTTTATATTGAGTGGTTTAGGAAAGGTTATTCCCTCGCTTGCTGATAAAGCGGAATTAGCGCGTATAGGACGTTATTACGCTACCGAATCGATGTTGGTTTGGGATGCGCAGAAGGGTGTCTATGATGCTGCTGCGACACCTTCAACTGGCGATGAAACTTTGTTTAACTACTATGCCGAGTTGGTTGCGGGTACAGCAGAGCTTGAGCGTGGTAATCATGCTGTGTTCTGATTAATTTTTTATTCTTTGGTTCTAGATCTCGTAGTTATTTAATTACTGCCACTTCCCACTTCTTCGTACTCTTGCTAAGCGATCAATCATCGCTTCTTGCCTTGTTTTTTTCATGCTGCTTCTCAGGGCTATTCTGTCCGATTACGCACTTTATTCTTATTTTATTGTTAACGATTTTGCGTTGATTGCCCTCTTAATTGAATTTCAGAGATGAAGATTCGCTCTCAAAAGCTAGGGATTGGTTGACATTACCTAGTTTTACTGTCAGTATCTATTGACAATTCTAAGTGTAATGCAATCATTACACTTAGGGTTGTTAAAGATGTAACTCAAAAAATGATTAGGCAGTGCCCGCGTGCGGGATGAGCACGAACATGCATGTTATTCAAGGAGTTGATGCCATGTCTGATAAAGATAAAGTTTGGCCTACAGGCCTGACAGAGGCGGAATCTGAGGAGATACACCGTCATTTGATCCAAGGTACGCAAATTTTCGGCATGATTGCCGCTTTGGCTCATTTGCTCGCGTACGTATATTCACCTTGGCTTCACTAATCGATAGGGGAAATCACAATGATCTATGGAAAAATTTGGTGTGTGGTTAAGCCATCGGTTGGTATTCCAATCATCATCGGTGCAGTAGCGGTAGCTTCATTCTCCGTTCATCTCGCATTGACAATTAATACTACCTGGGTAAAAGGCTTTTTGAATGGTAGTGCAGGTAAAGTGGCTGCAATCTCAAATGAGACTACGCCGCAAGTCGCTGTACTTACCGTGCAAGACGTTCGTAAATAGTCTGATGCCGTTCTTATGGTTCGGGGTCCATCGATCCCGAACTATATTTTTAGCTGATGTTCGCGTTAAAGCAACTCATCCTGCATGGGAATCGATGAATGTATGAATCGGTTTAGCCAAGAACTCATTAAAACCTGGACACAAATCAGTCCACGTTTCTTACCCTTCGCGGATGCGGCAACACCTGATTTGCCGCTCTCACGTTTACTACGTCTCTCCTTATTTCAAGTTTCAGTTGGCATGGCCTTAGTCTTGATGATAGGCACGCTTAATCGCGTGATGATCGTTGAACTACATGTGCCTGCTTCATTGGTTGCCATCATGATTTCTATGCCACTCGTCTTTGCGCCATTTCGTGCATTGATAGGATTTAAATCTGATAATCATCGCTCTGCATTGGGTTGGCGAAGAGTGCCTTATATTTGGATGGGCACCTTAGTGCAGTTCGGTGGCTTGGCTATCATGCCATTTGCGTTATTAGTGTTGTCTGGACTTGGTAGCGCAAAAGATGCGCCGGTATGGATAGGCCAATTAGGTGCTGCTGTAGCTTTTCTTTTAGTTGGTGCTGGCTTACACACGACCCAAACAGTGGGACTTGCACTTGCCACCGATTTAGCACCTCCTGAGTCGCGTCCTAAAGTAGTCGGCTTAATGTATGTGATGCTGTTGTTTGGAATGATAGTGAGTGCTTTACTGTTTGGTGCTGCATTAGCTGATTTCAGCCCAGGTCGTTTAATACGTGTCATACAAGCAGCCGCAATTATCACCTTGCTCTTGAATGTGACGGCCTTATGGAAACAAGAGCCACGACGCAGTCGTAACAGCATTCCACAAACAATTGAATCAGATTTTCATGAGTCGTTTAAAACATTTGCGCATGGTGGTAATGCAATACGTAGATTGGTTGCTGTTGGATTAGGCACTATGGCGTTCTCTATGGAGGACGTATTGCTAGAGCCTTATGGTGGAGAAATCTTACAGTTAAGCGTAGGCGATACGACCTCCTTAACAGCAACACTTGCAATTGGTGGTTTGCTTGGATTTGGTTTGGCATCGCGCATATTAAGCCGTGGTGCTGACCCCTTTCGTATGGCGGCCAGTGGCGCATTGGTAGGTATTCCTGCTTTCCTGTTGGTCATCTTTGCTTCACCCATTCAATCAGGATTGATGTTTGGTCTGGGCACCTTGTTGATAGGATTTGGAGCGGGTTTATTTGGTCACGGCACCTTAACGGCTACTATGAATCTCGCTCCTCCAGGTCAGGCAGGCCTTGCACTTGGTGCTTGGGGTGCAACGCAAGCAACTGCAGCGGGAATTGCAGTTGCATTAGGTGGCATCATTCGCGATGTGGTCGCTATATTTTCAAACTCAGCGACTGGCTATATGAGTGTTTACATCATAGAGATCATCTTGATGTTGGCGACTATTATCATCATGCTGCCTTTAATTAAGAGCAATACAGCTGTATCAGAATCAAGGATGAAAAGACAAACTCCACAGGTCGTTGCTAGATGGTGAAGTGAGCAGGTTGCATCAAGAAATGAAGAGTTGGAAAAAATAGGGAATAATAGAAAAGTTTTTTGAGTAAATTGCTGCAATTGCAACAGTCGAATTCATTCGTTTTTGGTTGTGCAGCGTAAGAATAATCAAATGTTTAAGGAGAAGAGCATGAAGGTTTCTAGTATTTTGTTAATTATGTGGTTCATAGTATTAATTTTTATGCTTGTTAATCACTTTAACAAACAGAACATTCGTCGCATGCAAAAGCGTTAATCTTTGATTGCGATAACGACACAAGATGTTCTTAGCTGACCATCTTGTGTCGTGATAATGTTTTAATTTGTGAATTTAGTTTGTCAAAGTAATTGTCAGTTGAAATCATTAAAGTACGACCTTTAAATCTAGTTTTATTCAGAATTTAAGTATCACTTTTTCCTCATTGCTTCATGCTAAGCATTCTCATTGCAGTGTTTTACCATCTGTATTAGTAGTAAATTTATATATCAAACTGCAAGTCATTCATTCAGTACTGTTATTTTAAGGAGTGTGAAAATGAATATCTATATAGTTTTATTTTTATTGCTAGGTACATGTTTTGGTTTATGCACTTTTTCACATCGCCATTTATTTAGCGAAGGCCCTAAAAAAATTGAAGACCCTATTCAAGGTTGGGATTTTCCCAATCGACTCATGTGGGCGATGATCTGCACATTCCTTTGGCCTATCATGGTCCTGACTGGATTGCATTCCGTTTGGATTTTGTCTAAACGTAAAGCCATTATGGTTAAAATCTCTTAATATTTTTCGCAACTAAGCATGCTTAGTTGGCTTACTTACCTGTTCTTTTTTTAGTTTCTTTGTTCATAAAATTCATCAGTAATAAATCATAATTATGATTGGTGAATATAGTGAGCTTATAGTTGAATTTAGCGTGATTTTGTTATCACCTATTTTGCATAACTATTATCTTTGGAAAGTTAAGAAAGTTGATTTTACTGAGATTAAAAAAAATATAAAAATATTCTCTCTCCTGTATGCATTAATTGGATTAGTTGGTCTATTCATCATCTTGAAATAAGGTTGATAAGAGCTTAGCTAGCGAGGGTCTGGTAGTATTATTCCATTCACAGTTCATTAACCCGCAACTTCACTAGGAATAACTCTGATGGCTTTATATGGAAAAATGATGGATAGACCATTACTCGTTTCAGCCATTCTTGAGCATGGAGCAGATCAGTTTGGTCAACAAGAAATCGTCAGTCGTGAGACGCATGGCCCATTACATCGAATCACATTCGCTGAAGTAGCGCAGCGATCAAAAAAATTAGCCAATGCATTAGCAAAGCTAGGATTAAAGCCTGGTAGTGTGGTGGGATCCATCGCTTGGAATAATGCGCGGCATGTAGAGCTTTATTATGGTGTTTCAGGTAGCGGGCTCGTGATGCATACTTGTAATCCACGTTTACATCCTGAGCAGCTAGCCTACATCATTAACCATGCCGAAGATGAGGTCGTATTTTTTGATAGTACCTTTGCGCCATTGATTAAGGCGATAGCTAGTCATTGTTCTAAAGTAAAACATTGGATTTGTTTAAGTGATCAAGCTAACACGCCACAGGTTGATGGCGTTGTTATACAAAATTACGAAGACTTCATCGCACCACATAGTGCAGTGTTTGCATGGCCAGAGTTAGATGAAAAATCAGGTGCGGCTCTCTGCTACACCTCGGGTACCACTGGCAATCCTAAAGGTGTGTTGTATTCCCATAGAGCGATTACGCTGTCTGCTTTATCAGCTTGCTTACCAAATGTACTGACCATCTCTTCGCAAGAAACGGTGCTGCCTGTAGTACCTATGTTTCATATAAATGCGTGGTGTTTACCTTATGCCTGTGTGATAGCCGGTGCAAAGCTAGTATTGCCGGGGCCTAAATTAGATGGCGCAAGTTTGTATGAATTAATGGAAGCAGAAAAAGTCACCATTAGTGCAGGTGTGCCGACGATTTGGATGGGACTAATCGCGCATTGCGAACAACATAATCTACGTTTTTCAACTATGCGTAGAACAGGCGTGGGTGGTTCAGCAATGCCTAAGGCATTGATTGCGAAGTTTAATGATGTTTATAAAGTCGATGTGCATCATGGTTGGGGCATGACCGAGACTACAGCAATTGCGACCATGAGTAATATCAGCAATCATGAAATGGATTGGCCAGTTGAAGAACAACACAATTTAGTAGCAAAGCAAGGTAAATCGGTTTTTGGTGTAGAGCTAAAAATTGTGGATGAAGAGGGGAATACTTTGCCACGTGATGGCAGCACACAAGGTGAGTTGATGGTGCGTGGACAGTGGATCGTTGAGCATTATCACAAAGCAGAAAAAACAGCCTTGGTAAATGGATGGTTTCCTACGGGTGACATTGCAACCATTAGTCCTGATGGTGTGATGCAAATTCGTGATCGCACTAAAGATGTGATTAAGTCAGGTGGAGAGTGGATTAGTTCGATTGATTTAGAAAACGCCACCATTGCACATCCTCATGTTGCTATGGCTGCAGTCATAGGCGTGAAACATCCTAAATGGGATGAACGACCTTTACTCTTAATTGTGCCTAAGCCTGAAAAATCTTTAGAAAAACAAGAAGTGATGGATTTTCTGGCAGAGCGCGTAGCTAAATGGTGGGTGCCAGATGAAGTCATCTTTGTTGAATCTTTACCAGTTGGTGGCACGGGTAAAGTGCAAAAAAATGATTTACGTGTGAAGTATGGAAGCATCTTTACAGAATAGGTTCTAGAGAATTTTAATTTTGATTACAAAGTTTTATTTTTATGTGCACTTTGGCTGACTAGTTCTGGCATAGCTGACCAATTCAGCATCGATGCCACTATCTGTTGATCAGCATTAAGCCAGTCATCAAATTGATTCGTGGCGAGTATGAGAGGCGTGCGTTTTTCATCCTCAGGTTTATGAAATTGCTTCATCACAGGATGGGTATCTGCATTAATGGTTAGCATGCTAAAACTAGTGATGAGTTCACCCGTCTTTGTATCTGTCCACGTATCCCATAAGCTAGCTATACCAAAAGGTTCATCGTTAGCTAACTTAATTTCCCATCGTACTGCTTTGCCTGTGGTGTAACTGGGCTCGTAAAAATTATCTAAGAGAGCAATCCCTAAACGTCTTTGTCGCCAAGCAGTTCTATAGCTAGGTTTTTCACTGATAGTTTCTGCTCTTGCGTTATAGGTATGACGACTGATTTTATCGTCCTTAGCCCAAGCAGGAATTAAACCGAATCTTGCAAGGCCACTCGCTATTCGACTAGTCTGATGGCTTTTGACGATGATAGGAGCAAGATAGCCAGGATAAGCCTCAACGGGGAAGTCAGTATCGGGGATATCTACACCAAAGTGCGATTTAACCCATGTGTTATTGCGTGTAGGCGTAAAGTTTGTACACATAGTGAGTTGTGATCAATTAAATAGCATGATCTTTAATTGTTCCAATTTTAAATCATTAAGAATCGTAAGGTTAATTTATAAAAATCAAAGCAGTGAGATGGTATGCTTGAAAAATTGCTAGTAAATCGACATCGTTTTTAAGTTTGAGTTAAATTATTGTTCTATTAAAAAATTTTTATCATTTTATAAATTTAATTTCAAAGAATTATGAGCCAAACGCTGTTTGATAAATACGGTGGTGTGCCTGCAGTCACTTTAATTGTGAGAGATTTTTACAGGCGTGTCTTTAAGAGACCTAATTTGCGACGCTATTTCGAGGGTGTCGCGATAGAGAAATTAATTTTGCATCAAATTGCTTTTGTCTCTATGGCAATGGGAAGGATGCCTCATACTTATGAAGGTTTGACCATGAAAGAAGCACATAGTGGCTTGGGTATTTCTGGTGCTTCCTTTGATTTAGCGATAGATTTATTAGAAGACGCTATGAGAGATAACGATGTAAGTGCTGAAGATAGAAGAGTTATCTTGGCTGCAGTAAAAAAATTAAGAGCAGATATAGTAGAAATAAAATAAATTATTTTTTTAACAGTTTGCTCTTCTATGATTAGCGGTTGCTATATCTTTGTAGTCCATGTCTGGGTCGCGTAATGCGCGATGTTTCGTGACTCTCCCTTTCATGCGTTTGCGCCAGAGTTGGAAAGAACCAGCTTTCAATTCTTTCCGCATGATTTTTATGACGTCTGCTTCACCCACACCTAGTCGTTCTTCTATCGTTTCAAAGGATGTTCTATCTTCCCAAGCTAATTGAATTACAGCTGAGATGTCGGCTTCTGAGAGTGCGTTAATTTTTGTTAGTGATTTTTTAGTCATAGTTAAAAATTAAAACCTAATTGCTCATCAATTTTAGATCGGCGGGATTTTGAGGTTGAGGATTTTTTTCTTGATGCGTGCTTTTCAATCACAGCCTTTTTACCTGCTTTAACATCATCCTGCTTTCTTCTTGCATGTAAACGATTTTTTGATTCCGTCGTAGCTAATGCAAGATCAACACAGGGTAGGGCGATGTCCTGACCTACCAAGATGCCTACTTGCTTTTGTATTTCAATCGGCATTTTCCAAGGCTCAAGCAACCAACTATTCGGAACACGCTGCATCGCTGGCAGCCACTGTCTTACAAACCGACCATGGGGATCATGATCTAAGGCTTGTTTAACTGGATTGTAGACGCGGGTAGTGTTAATGCCTGTTGTACCAGACTGCATTTGCAACTGACTCCAGTGTATGCCGGGTTCGTAGTCTAAGAATTGCGTAGCTAGCCATTCTCCTACGGGCCTCCAATGTAGCCAGAGAGGATAGGCTGCAACTGATACCAACATAGCGCGCATACGGAAATTAAGCCAACCCGTTTCTCTTAACATGATGACGCAGGCATCCACCATAGGCCAACCAGTACGCGCAGCTTTCAAAGCATCGAAATATTCATGATTAAAATCTTCTTCACGTAAACCATCATAGCCGCTATGCATATTGCGCCATTCAATTTCAGGTTCTGATTCTAGTTTTTGAATGAAATGACAATGCCAATATAAGCGACTGATAAATGCTTGTAATCCTGCTCTGTGCTTGGATGCTTGTGGTGATAATGCGTTTATGTGTTTACCCGTATGTTGTACCACTTCTCGCATACTGATACATCCCCATGCGAGATAAGGTGATAAGCGTGAACAGGCATCGGGTGCTGACAGCGGCGAGGAGATGCCTCCTCGATATCCCAGACTACGTGTATTTAAAAAATTCTTAAGCGTGGCTATCGCTAAGGATCGTCCTCCTTTTTGACGGCGAGCAGGATTATGTTTTAAATGCGCAGGCGCTGGCATGTGCAAGTATGCTGAGTTGGCTCCCTGCCAAAATTGTATTGTTTCCACATGTTGAATGGGCGCTGCCATGTGTTTTTCCCAAGCGGACTGCCAGAGATTGCGATTTTTTAATCCTCGTACAACACCAAACTGCGCAAATTCTTGCCATTCAATTTGATGTGCTTTACACCATGCGGTAACGGCAATATCTCTGGCATAGGTAAATTGATTGCCAGTCTCTTGATGTGAATACAATCTTTGAAAGGGTGTTTCATTCCAGATTTTTGTTAGTACCTCAGGTAATTCACCGTGATGTATTTCTAGACAACCGCCATGTAAACGAAATGCTTGATCTAGTTCTTCAAGCGATTCGCGCACAAATTCAAAATGCTGAAGTGCAGCATCGGCTTGTTGCCAGAGTGAGGGTTCAATCACGTAAATACAACGCACGCGACCACGAGCTGCAGCCGCATTCAATGCAGCATGGTCGCGCCAGCGACAATCACGTTTAAACCAAACTAACTCTGTAGACATCTTAAAAATTTTATTCTGTAACTTAGTTAAAATAGAGGGCTATTTACAATTAATACTTTTTAAATCAAGGCAGAACAACATTGAAAGTCATCATCTACTGGTTTCGCAATGATTTACGCTTACTAGACAATCCTGCTTTGACTCTGGCTTGTAAAGAAGCAGATTGTTTATTACCTATTTATGTACATGATCCCGCTACTGAAGCTGAGACTGCATGGCATTTCAGCCGAGTGGCAGATCATCGTAAAATTTTTCTCCGTGAGTCATTAGCTGATTTAAAAGTTAATTTACAAAAATTGAGTTCAGATTTATTTGAATTCCAAGGTGATGTAGTTAGCGTTTTCTTAGAGCTCAAAAAAAATATCAATTTCAATAAAATTATCTGTGAACAGATAGCAGCTCCCGAAGAAAGTGATCAGGTTAGTCGCTTAATACATGCCGGTCATGAAGTAGAAGCACTATGGCAATCAAGCATGATAGCTACCGACGATCTACCTTTCTCAACAAATCAAACACCAGATATTTTCACGCAATTTCGGCAAAACATAGAAAAACATAAAATCAAATATACCAACCCTGTACAGAAACCAGTGTCACTACCTAGCCTTCCTTTAGCGAGTTCATCTTTAAAGCAATCAGAGTATTTTAAAGCTGTTAGCTCAAATACCGTTTTTCAAGGTGGTGAAACGAGTGCGCTTGCACATATAGAACAGTATTTTCAAAGACGTTTACCTGATACCTATAAACAAACCAGAAATCAACTCATTGGACTCGATTACTCGAGTAAATTTTCTCCTTGGCTAGCATGGGGCTGTTGTTCGGCGCGCACTATTGCGAATAAATTAGAGAGTTATGAAGCTAAACATGGTGCAAATGATGGGACATACTGGTTATGGTTTGAATTATTGTGGCGTGATTATTTTCGTTTTATTCATTTCAAGTACGGTAAAAAACTATATCGTGCTAAAGGTTTGAGTGAAAAACCTTTGCCATCATTTAATGGGGATGTCTTCAAGTCATGGAGTGAAGGTGAGACTAGTGAGTCTTTAATCGATGCTGCAATGCGAGAACTGAAAACAAGTGGTTATTTGTCAAATAGATTAAGGCAAGTCGTAGCGAGTTATCTAATCTATGATTTACAGGGTGATTGGCAAGCAGGTGCTGCATGGTTTGAATCACAATTAATTGATTATGATGTTTACAGCAATCAGGGTAACTGGCTTTACATTGCTGGTAGAGGTACTGACCCTCGAGGCGGTAGAGCCTTTAATGTGAAGAAGCAGACACAAGATCATGACCCACAAGGGATTTATAGAGATTTGTGGTTGCAATAAAATTTTTATCAGATTAGATTTCTACTGTCGTTCTTCCAGATCGTAACCATTGGGGACAAACGTTACATAGGTTTGCCACTATCTTCATGTTTTCTTCAGAAGGTAAGGAGTCACCTAATAACCAACGATAAATAGTAGAGGGTGAAATACGCACTGTTTCATCAGCGAGTTGCAATGCCCTATGAAATTGCGTAGGGCTGTCAGGATTGACGCCAGCCTTTTGCAAGCTCATTCTTAATCGTTGACTAAATTCTTCTCTTTCCTTAAAACTGAGATGCGCTGACATAGCTATCCTCGTGCTGTTTGTCTAATAAACGCCTAGTGTATGTGTAGTGTGAAATGCAAATTATTTACTGAATTTAACGCGCATTGCATCAAGATCTAAACCATTCGCAACAAACACGAGTTCATCATCATTTTCTATGCTGATAGGTTTAGTTAATGCATTTAAGGCTACCCAATCACCCTTAGCCAAGGGGGTAGTTTCAAATTCTTCGCAATGTTTTCTGAAAACCTCATAGAGATCAGCGATGGTAGTTACCGCTGCCTGATGCCCTAATGAGTAACTCATGATTGTTGATTCTGATGCGCTAATCTTGCTAATGCTAAAAGTAGATTGATTGACAATCGATGTAAGATTTCTTTTGCTTTCACGTGAAAGTGTTTTTGAAACACCTAAAATTAGTTGTGAATCAAATCCATTCGCGCAAATTTTATCCTCGTAATGCCAATCTTCTTTGAAAGGCACTGTGGTCACATCTAGTCCCATGGCGATGGCATCAAATGACAGAAAGAATTCTTCAAAAGAGCAGGACTTGTCTGGTGAGTTACCTAATCGGATTGCGAGCTTAGGCTCTATAAGTAAACGGTTAGCATGCTTGGTCGTAACAAGTTCTTTGTTATTGACGGACTCACAAA
>JAIXOW010000233.1 GCA_027486615.1 Oxalobacteraceae bacterium
AAATTATTAAATATTTAATCTTACCTTCTTTGACAGTTCCACAGAGTTTCATCTTGTTTCAAAGACATTGCACCTATTATTGTTCCAAATTATAATAAAAATTAGTTATTTTAGAGAGGGAAGTGAAGAAATACTATTTTGTTATATATTAGTAATTTTCAAAGGGGTATTTTGTCTTACCTAAGTTATTTTCAGAGTGGGAAAAGAGAAATAGTACTTTTGTCTCACCTTAGTTACTTTTAGAGAGGTAGAAGTGAAGAAATAGTATTTTGTCTTACCTTAATTACTTTCAGAGTTGGAGAAGAGTGGATATTTTTCCAAGTGTTTTTCGACTTTTTCTATTTTCCTACTTGGAGTGGATATTTTTCCAAGTGTTTTTGGACTTTTTCTATTTTCCTACTTGGAGTGGATATTTTTCCAATCAGAGTGGGAGAAGAGAAATAGTATTTTGTCTCACCTTAGTTATTTTGAGAGAGGTAGAAGTCAAATTGTGAGACGCGGACCTTTCTCAAACCCCCCCGAATGGACACTAACTCCATTTAGACTCAAACTTTTATTTATATGAGAAGAAAAAAAACGTTAGGGTGTGCCCAGGCGCCTGATTTCTCCAGAAGCAATTTTTAGGTGTCAACGGTTTTTAGTTTAATGTCCTTTTACCCGCAAATGTCAAAAAGGCGGAAAACCAAAGTTGCCTGCGCGCGCAAGAGAAAAAATCTTCCGCATTATAACGTCACTTTTAACCGCGCATTTTGTTAACTTTTACGAAACCGTTATTAAGAAAAAAAGTTGTTGTCCATTGTCTCTAACAAATTTGAAGTTTCTAGCATTGTATTATCAATTTTAAATATTTTGTTGTGGGCAAAATATACTTAATAATTTTTGTTATTCACAAATAAAAATATGTAATAGTGTATTTTTAACTTTTACGCAACCGAAAAAGAATGTGTCTCTATTGGCTTTAACAAAGTTTTTAGCATTGTATTATCAATTTGAAATAATTGGTTGTGGGCAAAATATAGTTATTATAATTTTTGTTATGCACAAATAAAAAATGTGAAAGAGAAATCTCATTTTGGCGGTCGTCATTAAATTGTTGTTGTTTTTCAAAATCTGAATCAGGTCTGTTCTTGTCCGGTCCAACCCTCGCCCTGCTGAGGCGAGCCCGTCACTGTATAAATAGCTTGAATTTGGAACTCTAGCTGCCAGTGTTGTGAGGCCCGTGGAAAAGGCAGGACAAAAGGTAAGAGCTCCTTTGAACCTTTGAATCTATTTTTAAGATGTGATAATTAATGTCCTATTTACTCATTCTTTTTCAGATGGATTTTGATGATGAAAATTTGTCTGAAGAGACAAAGTTTGAATTAATGAAAAATGTTCTTTTGTCGAAGAAGGAAAAGGACGAAGAAAAGTTTTTGGACGAATTAATGACATCTTTTGAAAAAAAAGATTTTGAACCTGCCGCCTCGGCTGACCTCAACCAACAAGAAAAACTTCAGCAAGCCCAGCTCAAGTTGGCAGACAAGTCCATCATTTTGGCCCACCGGTTTTCTCCTCTCTTAAAACAGTACGTGGCTAACAAGGAACAAAAGCTTCTCAACGAAAAATTTGCAGTCATTAAGTCAAAGAAAACATCTATGGAAGAAATGGCCGAAAATTATCGTGTCTGTTTCAACACTTGGATTAATGCCAAAGAAGACATCCACCTTAAAGCTAGTAAACCAGCGGACCAGTTGGGGAAAATAAGTATTGATCATGCGTTCATTTTGACATTTTTCTCCTTTTTAACCAACCGACGTCAGCCAGGAGACAACATGTTGCAACTCGTCATTTCCGGATTAAATTCTTGCGGCAAGACGATGATTTTTGAAAATCCCCTATTGGAGGTTGCGCACATGGTGACGACAGAAAAGGGCGTCTCTCGATATAATTTTGACGCCAAATCTACCATGCTCTTGCACGACGTTAATTTGACGAATCTGGTAAAATCAGCAGACTGCGATCGAATCAAGGCCATTGCCAGGGGGGAACCCGTGCCGACCAAGACTCACGGCAGCGTGCAAACTGTTCCGTCAGTTTTTTCAATCATCACTTCCAATCAGCACCTCTTTACTCACACTTTTCCGACCGTAGAAAAGTCGAGAAAAAGTTTTGAGAATGTTTTCAAGAGCGACATCAGACCTACGAAAAATGTTCACTCGGGCGACATCGCAGCTGTTCAGGCCAGGTACATTGAGGCTTTTGTTCGTTCCCGTCCAAAAATTGAGGAAAAGTTTATTCCCAAGAGTGAAAACTTTCAACGAAAACATGCCATCGTGGGACTTTTTACACAAGTGGTGGACATTCTGAGTCTCTACGAAAAAAAAGATTATAAAAGTCAATATTACTACTTGTACCCGATCGGAGGGTTGTGCAAGCACTTGCAGTTAATGCCAGAAGAGTCAAGCAAGGAGCTAAGAGAAAACCTCTTTCTCCTCATGAATCGTTATGATCTCGACGAGGACCAAATTGATGCTTGTTGCAAAGACATGAACCTTGGTCATGAATGTCAATAAATTGTCAAAGCAATGAACAATTGATGTCCTTTTAAACCAAAATACTGTTTTTCCGCATTTTAAGAAAAAGATTGAATAAAAGTTGTTAATTATATTGAATTAATTTGAAAAAGAATTCATTAAATAAATAAATTTTAATGTTCAAATGTATTTTTTCATTGCTATTCTATTTAAAATTATTATCTGGGTGGCGCTTTATTTTTATTTTACATGCTTTAAAAAATAGAAAATTTTTTTATTAAGGTTGTTACAGTTATTAAATAATGTACGAGTTCAATGCATTTCAATTTTAGCATTGTAGTCATTTGAATTGACAAAATTATTGTAATCTAATTTTTGAGAATTGTCCAGCAATTGCTGGCTATTTTTGATAGAACCTTCCAGAAGAAGGGCAAAATTTAAAAGTAAATTGGGACTACCAGTCTTAAAGTTAGTGTTACTGTTAAATTGTGTGAGTTAAAATTACCCAAGTAAACTAGTAAGGATCCGTTCAAAAAGTACGTGACAAGGTTTAGACATTAACTGATATTTATTGAACGGTTTGGAAGGGCGTTGTCGGAGACTCATTTTATTCCATTCAAAAATTTTTTGACGTAATCGAAGTAATATATTGAAAAGATGAAAAAAGTGATACAGTAAAGATTATGAAATTATTGAATGCATTTTGTTATTAAAATAAATCATTAACGTTAAGTCATACTTATGAGAAATTAAATATTCTTCAATT
>JAIXOW010000331.1 GCA_027486615.1 Oxalobacteraceae bacterium
AGCCAAATAACTGCGTCGCACGGTGCGCTCTTGTAATTGCCTAACTAAATTTGTTTGCGCGGCTAAGGTTTTGGCCACCACCATTAAACCCGTGGTGTCTTTATCAAGTCTATGCACAATCCCAGCACGTGGCACGCCACTTAATGCCGGAGCATGATGCAAAAGTCCATTCAACAGCGTGCCAGTCCAGTTGCCCGCAGCGGGATGCACTACCAAACCGGCAGGCTTGTTAATCACCATCAGTGTTTCATCTTCATAGATGATGTCTAAGTCCATAGGCTCAGCTTCATAGGGCTGCTCAGACTGAATCGCTTGTGGCTGCACTACGATCACTTCATCGCCATATAGCGTGGTACGTATTTTTGCGGAAGCGCCATCCACCGTGACAACGCCCTCCTCAATCCAGAGCTGTAAGCGGTTACGTGAATATTGTGGCAACAAACTGGAAAGCACCTTATCAAGCCGCATGCCACAGCTTTCGGGATCCACTTTTAGGGTTATGGTCGTGCCTTCATCAGGGCTAAGGTCGAAATCCTCTGCGTCTTCCAGGATTTCCTCAGCAATTGGGTTATTCATAGCTTTATTCGGGTTGGGTTTCTTTGCTGTTTGCATCGGATATAATCGCAGCTTATTAAGACAAGACGCGACCTGACCCACTTCCATGCTGAAAATTCAAACGAAAATAACTGTTTTCCTGATTGCCGTCATGCTGTCGGCCTGCGGCTCACTCTCGGAGAAAGCAGACGAGACGAAAAGCTGGTCTGCCTCGAAATTATACGCTGAGGCCAAAGATGAGCTGAACAGTGGCAACTATGACAAAGCTATCAAATATTTTGAGAAGCTGGAATCGCGTTATCCCTTTGGTGCTTATGCCCAGCAAGCGCAGATGGAAGTGGCCTACGCTTACTACCGTCAAAACGACCAAGCGCAATGCCTAGCAGCAGTTGAACGTTTTATACGCTTACACCCGAATCACGCCAACGTTGACTACATGTACTACTTACGTGGACTGGTCAACTTCAAAGACAAAAAGAGCATGTTTGATTTCATCAGTCGTCAAGATCCGACTGAGCGCGATCCTAAAGCAGCGCGCGATGCCTTTGATGCCTTTAAACAACTCACCGATCGCTTCCCAAATAGTAAATATGCAGCCGATGCAACTGATCGCATGCGATATCTAGTGCAAGCCATGGCGCAATATGAAATTCATGTCGCGAACTACTACTTGCAGCGCGGTGCTTTTTTAGCAGCAGTCAATCGTGCCCAAACCGTCGTGCGTTATTATCCTGGTTCACCATCAGCACAAGAGGCCTTGCGCATACAAGTTGTAGCGTATGAAGCAATGGGATTAAAAGAATTACGTGATGACGCAGAACGCGTCTACCAACTCAACTACAAAGGCAATTCAGCTGCCTCACCTCGTAGTAAACGTGCAGAATCAGCTTGGTGGAAATTCTGGAATTAACAGATTTAAATAAACGGACGAATAGCACAGCGACTTCGTTCGGCTTCTCCTCTACATAAAACACCTTCAATAAATTAGAACTCGTAGGGACGATTAGCGTAGCGTAATCGTCCGTATCCCCTTCTTCATCGCAAATCATTTTGCGATAACTCACCTTAACCACTAACTCATTCAAATGCTCGATAGATTTTGTATCGATCTTTGGCATGTCAAAAAAGTAATTGAAAATTATATTTTCTATTATCAAAACTTTACTTTTAATAGCACATTCTAAAAAATACTAACTTTTAGTAGTTTTATACATACAAAAACTCAAATACGTGTTTATATGAGGCTCGCGCAAAAATAATAACAAGCTAATTAAATCGTTAGCTAATCGAGACTAACTATGAAGGGAATCGTTTTCCGTGAATTTATCTCCATGGTCGAGAATGAATTCTCAATTGAAACAGCAGATGAAATTATCACTGCATCAAATTTAAAAAGTGAAGGTGCTTATACAACTGTGGGCACCTATCCTCATGAAGAAATGGTAGAGCTCGTCTCTCATCTCTCTGCCAAAACCAACATCAGCGTGCCAGAATTATTGCGTGCATTTGGCAATTATCTTTTCCAACGTTTCACAATCATTCATGCCGATTACATTGTGAATCACCAAAGCGCATTTGAGTTACTCAAACTGCTTGATGGGCACATTCATGTTGAAGTCAGAAAGCTCTATACCGAAACCGAATTGCCTTCATTTGAGCATGAAGAAAATGCAGATGGCAGTTTAATTTTGATTTATAAATCACGAAGAGCTTTAGCAGATTTTGCACAAGGCTTACTTGAAGGTTGTGTCGCTCACTTCCAGCATGCAATGCAAATCGAACGACAAGACATCCCTGAAGAAAACGGTGCTCACAGTCGCTTCACATTGCGCCCGATGAAAGCTAAGCATGTCTGATCTAGAAGCTCGTCGATTAAGTAGGGAAATTCGCGCCAGAAAAGAAGCTGAAGAATTACTGGAGAAAAAAAGTAAAGAGCTCTATTACAAAATTCAAGAAAATGAAAAGAATTTAATTGCACTAAAAGAGAGCGAAGAACTACACCGTATCATTGTAGAATTTTCGCCAAATTCAATATTAATTTCTTGTGAGGGAAAAATTGTTTATGCCAATAGCGGCGCAAAACAAAATTATGCAGAAACCGCAACCAATACATTAGTCGGTAAACCTCTGCTCTCACTATCTTTACCAGAAGATCATGAAATTATTCAAGCCAAACTAGATTCAATTCATGAAACAAGTAGCCTAGGTGAAATCGAAGAGACAGCTGTGCGCTTAGATGGCACAACATTTTTCGTAGCTGTACGTCGCCATCTTATGAAACATGAAGGTAAAGAAGCCATACTGTCAGTAGCAAGAGATATCTCATTTCGCAGAGAATTACAGCAACAACTTTCCTATCAAGCCACGCATGATGCGCTCACTCAAATTAGCAATCGCGCTCACATTTTAGAGTGCCTAGATCAAGCCTTACATCATGCCGCACGACATTCGTATCCAATTTGGGCAGGGTTTATAGATCTTGATGAATTCAAACCTATCAATGATTTTTATGGCCATGCCGTCGGTGATCAAGTACTCATCCATGTGGCAAATCGCATCAAAACTGCTTTGCGAGCTAGTGATATGGTGGGACGTTATGGTGGCGATGAATTCATCATCATCCTTAAAGGTGGTCCTGCAGAAGAACAAGCTACTAACATCACAGAAGAACTCGCCACACGCATTCTGCAAGCAGTCTGCCAGCCCCTAGTCATCAATGGATTCACTCTTAACATTTCATGCAGCTTAGGCATTGCGCTTGCACCTACTGATCTTATCGATGCACAAACATTCGTCGACAGAGCTGACACCGCTATGTATGAAGCCAAAGCCAAGGGTAAAAACAATTTCTGCTTTTACAGTGAATGATCACACCCAATGCCATCACCCAAAACAGAATTCGTAGGAACAATAAGCGTAGCGACATCGTCCACAGGTTATACCAAGCAAATTTCGATCAAGCTGCTAAACGCCTTCTAAAAACCCAGCTGGTTTCATCTGAATGTTTTGCATCAAACGCGTAACCTTCTGTATCAAATTTTTTCAATTGCTCTGGCTTGGTGATTTTTTTATCGATGGCATAACGCGCCATTAATCCTCTGGCACGCTTGGCGTAAAACGAAATGATTTTATATTTACCGTCTTTGTAATCTTCAAACACAGGCGCTATTACTGGCGCATCCAGCAAGTGAGGCTTCACGACTTTAAAATACTCTTCCGATGCAAGGTTAATCACGACGGGAGATTTTTGTTCTTGCAATACAGCTTGCAAAGCCTCTGTGACTGTCTTGCCCCAGAACGCATATAAATCTTTACCTTTAGGGTTAGCTAAGCGTGTACCCATTTCTAGTCGATAGGCTTGCATTAAATCTAATGGTCTTAACACGCCATACAGACCAGACAAAATACGCAGATGATCTTGCGCCCATGTCAGTTGCGCTTCAGTTAGTGATGCCGCATCCAAGCCTTCATAGACATCACCATTAAAAGCTAAGAGCGCTTGACGTGCATTATCAAAATTGAATTTTTTTGACCAATCTGCATAGCGCTCAACATTTAACTGCGCCAGCGTGTCGGAGATTTTCATTAAACTGCCTACGTCAGCAGGCTGCAACTTACGTAAAACTGTGATGAGTTCAGCTGAGCGCGGAATAAAATCCGGCAAAGTATGTGTCTTGGTCTTTAAAGGTGACGCATAATCCAAGGTCTTGGCAGGGGAAAGCAACATCAACATAAACAGTCGTCCTAAACAAATCAGCACAAGGCAGCAAACTGCCCAAACATTCCTCACCATGCAGATTGTAATGCAATGAAAAAACCACGCATCGTCCTCGATACCAATGTCTGTTTAGATTTATTTGTCTTTCGAGATCCGCGTTGGCAGCAGCTCTTATCCGCTATGCAGCAACAACAGGTGGAGTGTGTAACTTCTTCCTCCTGCCGTATGGAATGGACATTGGTGCTCAATTATAAAAAATTAGCCTTAACTGACCTTGAGCAGCAAACATTGCTTGCAGAATTTGATGCACTCGTTCATGTGGTACCAGATGAAGAATCAACAATCAAATTACCCAAATGTCGCGACAAAGATGATCAAAAATTTTTAGTCTGTGCGCATGCTGCACAAGCTGATTTCTTAATCACTAAAGACAAAGCATTATTGAAACTGGCACGTAAAACCACACGCTTAGGATTATTTAGCATCGCTAGCCCTGAAGATTGGACTAAGCTCTACGAATCTAACCCATAAATACAAAAATTTTATCTCGCAAGCTACAATACCTGCATTCGTTTAATAAATATTCATCGCAAAAATTCTATGACTACTCATCACGCAGAGTTCAAACTCGCTCCTCTGCAATCTAAATTACCGCGTGTAGGCACCACTATCTTTACAGTGATGTCAGCTTTAGCAGCTGAGAAAAAAGCGGTTAATCTTGGTCAGGGCTTTCCAGATTTTGAATGTGATCCTATATTACTTGACGCCGTAAATGATGCGATGCGTAGTGGTCATAATCAGTATCCTCCTATGGCAGGTATTTTGCCGTTACGAGAAGCGATTGCAAAAAAAATTCACGACCTCTATCAGTGCAATTACGATCCTGTCACTGAAATCACCGTTACTGCCGGTGGTACACAAGGCATACTGACTGCTGTTCTGTGTTGTGTGCATGCAGGTGAAGAAGTGATTGTGATTGAACCTGCTTATGACAGCTATGTGCCAGCAATAGAGATGGCAAACGCAAAACCTGTGTTCGTGCAAATGGAAATTAATGAACAGGGTTATGTCATTCCTTGGGATAGGGTCGCTGCTGCTGTCACACCGAAAACACGCTTAATTATGGTGAACTCACCGCACAACCCTACTGGTTCAGTGATGCGTGAATCCGATGTGAAAAAACTTGCTGAGATTGTGCGTGGTACACAAATTTTGATTTTGTCAGATGAAGTGTATGAACATATGGTGTTTGATGACAAACGCCATGAATCACTTTGTCGCTACCCAGAACTGGTTGCACGCACATTTGTAGTGTCGAGTTTTGGTAAGACGTATCACGTAACAGGTTGGAAGGTAGGCTTTGTTGCAGCACCTGCTATATTGTCTGCAGAGTTTCGTCGCGTGCATCAGTTCAATGTCTTTACCGTGAACACGCCTGTGCAACATGGTTTAACCACATACATGCACAACCCTTCGCCTTATTTAGAGCTCGCACATTTTTATCAAAAGAAGCGTGACATGTTTCGTGCAGGATTAGCGAATACACGATTCAAACTCTTGCCTTCGAATGGAACGTATTTTCAGTGCGCGGATTATTCTGCGATTTCTGATTTAACTGAAGCTGAGTTTTGCACATGGTTGACGACTGAAATTGGTGTGGCTGCGATTCCTATTTCGGCTTTTTATCAAGAGCCGCGTGAATCAGGCATAGTACGTTTTTGTTTTGCGAAGCAAGAAAAAACTTTGCAAACCGCATTAGAGCGACTTGCAAAGCTTTAAGCAAACAGAGTCTTTATTTTTTAGCCGCTATCTTTTGCATGAACAATTCACGATTGGTTCTGCGATCTGCATCGACTTTTTGCACAGTTGGACGTTCGCCTAACTTCTTCACGTAATCGCGAATTGGATAGTCGGCAAGCATATCAACACCATAAATCGCTTTCGTCGCTTGACCAACCATAGGTAAATGCGCCAATGCGACGCAATCAGCCAATGTGAAAGTTGAACCTGCAACAAAAGGAGAAAACTTCGCTAGCTTGCCGAATGCTGCCGTATTTCGCTTTAAAATTTTTTCTACCCTTTGTTTGGTTTCATCCGAAACTTTGCCACCAAAAAAAGCTTCGGCATACAACTCACGGGCGACCAATTCCAGATGCAATTCCATAAAAATAATTAACTGTCTGATGTCTGCACGCTCAACTAGATCAGTCGGCATCAATGGTTTTTGTGGGTACGCGTCTTCTAAATATTCAACCATGATTTGCGATTCACAAATCACTTGATCACCCATTTCAAAATACGGAATTTTTCCTAATATGGATTTTTCCATCAGCGCAGGTGAGCGATCCGCCCATACCAACTTTTCTTCAAACGGCACTTCTTTTTCTAGCAACGCGAGCTTGACCTTGTTGTAGTAATTACTCGCTGCAAAACCGCATAGGGTCAGCATGGTGTCTCCTTCGATTATTAATAATTTTTGTATCTCGCCTTAAGCCTACTCAGCCCTCATCACTGCAGATTCGGCACTGAGGGTACAATGCAGAATGATAAGAAACTAGCACGCTATTATCACTTAAATTTAATTAATACTCACTTTCTTAACCCTCACCTGCCCGCAACCATGTCTGCTGAATTGCTAGCTTCGCGACGCGAAGCGACTTTAATCCTGACACTCTCTAATCCTGGCGCGAAGAATGCGCTACATCCCGATATGTATGCCGCTGGTATTGAGGCTTTGTCCACTGCAGAACGCGATCATGCTATTCGTGCAGTTGTTATCACTGGCGCAGATAATTTTTTTTGCGCTGGCGGTAATCTGAATCGTTTACTCGCGAATCGTGAACAAGATCCTTCCGTTCAAGCAGAGTCGATTAATCAATTACACAACTGGATAGAAGCGATTCGCGATTGCCCCAAACCAGTCATCGCTGCAGTGGAAGGCGCTGCTGCAGGCGCAGGTTTTTCTCTCGCATTGGCTTGTGATCTGATTGTCTCTGGTGCCTCTACCAAATTCGTTATGGCCTATGTCAAAGTTGGTCTCACACCAGACGGTGGTGCTTCTTGGTTTTTATCGCGTGCATTGCCGCGACAACTTGCCAGTGAAATCATCATGGAAGGCAAAGCCGTTTCAGCTGCTCGCTTACATCAAAGTGGACTGGTTAATCGTGTGGTACCAGATGGTCATGCTCTATCAGATGCACTCGATTGGAGTGATGAACTCGCTGCACTCTCACCTAACGCATTAGAAAATATCAAAGGCTTGTTGCGTGAAGCGCCTGTGAATACACTGCCCCAGCATTTCGAAGCTGAAAAACAAAAATTTGTCGAAAGCCTGCATCATGCAGATGGATTAGAAGGCATTACTGCCTTTCTAGAAAAAAGAAAGCCACATTACCGATGACATTTTCAAAACGACGCCGCATTTTTTTAATGCGGCATGGCAGCGTGACTTACTTTGATGCTGCTGGAAATCCAGTCTTACCTGAATCCGTACCACTGAATGCAGCAGGTAGAGAACAAGCGACTGCTGCTGGTCGTATCTTTGCTGAATCAGGCATACGCTTTGATCGTGTGATCGTATCGGGATTGCCACGCACAGTAGAAACCGCATCATTAGTGTTAGCAGAAACAAAACAAAAGATCGAGCTTCATCAAATTCCTGAATTGGTAGAAATACGCGGAGGTAAACTCGCTGCTATTCCTGATGCTGAGTTACGTGAAGCTTTCATAGGCGCGTTTGAAGGTGTCGCCCCAGAAGAGAAACGTTTTCTGGCTGGTGAAAGCATAGGCGAGTTGATGGACAGAGTGCATCCTGCCATTGATACATTACGTGCTGATCCTTATTGGGATACTTTGCTCTTGGTGTTACATGGCGGTGTGAATCGCGCCATTCTTTCTTATGCACTCACAGGTCAACGTCTTTTCTTGGGCAATCTGGCGCAAACTGCGGGCTGTATCAATGCACTTGATGTCGGTGATGCTCATCATGATTGGGTCGTGCGTTTTATGAATTACTCCCCTCCTTCCGCATTACAAGCCGAATCGCGCGGCACCACTATGGAAGCCTTGTTTCATCAATATAGAAAAGCACGAGGAATCTGATAACTGCGCTGCATCAGGGTAGAATCAAGTTAAGAGAATTTGCTTAGCAATTTAACGAATTAAACCCGCTAAAATAGTCAATTAAAAATAATAAAACATAACCAAAGAGACATCACCATGTATGAAGAATTTATAGGCACCAAGCCCGTAGCAGAACGTCAAAAAGTTGATCTTGGTGCTTTATCCGATTACATGCACAAGCATGTCGATGGTTTTACTGGTGATTTACAAATAGAACAATTCAAAGGTGGACAATCTAATCCCACCTTTATGCTCACTGCAGGTTCTCAGCGTTATGTATTGCGTACTAAACCTGCACCTGCTACCAAACTTCTGCCTTCTGCACATGCGATTGAACGTGAATTTCGCGTCATGGATGCATTATCAAAAGCAGGCTTCCCTGCTGCGCGCCAATATGCGCTGTGTGAAGATGAAGACGTGATAGGTCGTGCGTTCTACATCATGGAATTTATGGATGGTCGTGTGTTGTGGGATCAATCTATGCCCAATATGAGTAATACAGAACGTGCAGCGCACTATGATGAAATGAATCGTGTGATTGCGCAGTTACACAGCATTGATTACAAAGCGATAGGACTAGAAACCTACGGCAAACCAGGCAATTATTTTGGTCGTCAAATAGATAGATGGACTAGACAATATAAAGCTTCAGAAACTGAACACATTCCAGCAATGGAGCATTTAATCGAATGGCTACCGCAACACATTCCAGCTGGTGAGCAAACAACGATTGTGCATGGTGACTATCGTTTGGATAACATGATTTTTCATCCGACTGAACCACGCATACTAGCTGTACTCGATTGGGAACTCTCTACGCTAGGACACCCTCTTGCTGATTTTTCTTATCACTGCATGAGTTGGCATATTGTGCCGGGACTGTTTCGTGGCATTGCAGGACTTGATCTCAAATCATTAGGTATACCAACGGAAGAAGACTATCTAGCGAAATACAGTGAGCGAACTGGTATCGCGATTCATAAAGAAGATTTTCGTTTCTACTTGGCTTACAACATGTTCCGCATGGCGGGTATTTTGCAAGGAATTATGAAACGCTATCAAGACGGTACGGCTGCTAGTGAACAAGCATTAAAAAATGGACAAGCAGCACGACCTATGGCTGAGATGGGTTGGGAATTCGCATCTGGTAATAAATCAATTTAATTCAATAGTAAAAAAACTAAGGGGACAAAATGGAATTCGAATATTCACCACGTTGTAATGAATTGCGAGAAAAACTCCTGAAGTTTATGGATGAGCATATTTATCCTAATGAACATGCCTATAAAAACGAAGTTGATAGCAATGGCAAAGACAAAGGTAATCGTTGGATACCAACCAAGATCATTGAAGAATTAAAACCTAAAGCGCGTGAACAAGGTTTATGGAATTTATTCCTACCAAAATCAACGCGTGCACCTGAAGGTCTTTCCAACACTGACTATGCACCATTGTGTGAAATCATGGGTCGTATTCCATGGGCACCAGAAGTATTCAATTGCTCCGCACCGGATACCGGCAACATGGAAACCATAGAACGTTATGGTAGCGAAGAAAATAAACGTGAATGGTTAGAGCCACTACTGCGTGGTGAGATTCGTTCTGCCTTTGCCATGACAGAGCCTGATGTGGCTTCCTCTGATGCTACCAATGTAGAGACACGTATAGAACGCGCGGGTAATGATTATGTGATCAATGGTCATAAATGGTGGATCTCTGGTGCTGGCGATCCACGCTGCAAAATTTTTATCTTAATGGGTAAAACTGATCCAACAGCAGCACGCCATTCACAACAATCGATGATCTTGGTGCCTGCTGATACTAAGGGTGTGACGATTAAACGTCCTTTACCTGTGTTTGGTTATGATGATGCGCCACACGGACATTGTGAAATTTTATTTGAAAACGTACGCGTACCTGCTTCAAACATTCTCTTGGGTGAAGGTCGTGGATTTGAAATTGCACAAGGTCGTTTAGGCCCTGGCCGTATTCATCATTGTATGCGCGCGATTGGTACTGCAGAACGTGCACTTGAACTCATGTGTCGTCGTTTAAATAGTCGCACAGCGTTTGGCAAGAAGATTTCTGAACAAGGTGTGTGGCGTGAACGTATTGCTGAATCGCGTATCTTGATTGATAGCGCACGTTTATTAACGCTTAAAGCAGCCTACATGATGGATACCGTAGGTAATAAATATGCGAAATCAGAAATCGCGATGATTAAAGTATTGGCACCTAACATGGCGCAAAAAATTATAGACTGGGCAATTCAAGCACATGGTGGTGGTGGTGTATCCGATGATTTCCCACTCGCACAATTATGGGCACATAACCGTACTCTACGTATTGCGGATGGCCCGGACGAAGTGCATCGCAATGCCATCGCTAAGCTCGAACTTGCACGCTATATGAGCATAACGGGTGAAGAGTTAGAATTACCCGTGACACGTTCCTAAGCTACGGTACTATTTCAAGTACGTCCCATACGCGCCGACTCTTCGGCGCGTTTTCATTCAAAAGGAGTCTCGGATGATTGATCTCTATTCCATGGCAACACCGAATGGCCATAAAGTCCACATCATGTTAGAAGAATGTGGTCTTCCTTATCGTGTGCATAATATTGATATTGGTGAGGGCGATCAATTCAAACCAGAGTTTCTTGCTATCTCACCAAACAATAAAATTCCTGCCATCGTCGATAGCAATGGACCAGATGGCAAACCTATGTCATTGTTTGAATCAGGTGCGATCTTGGTTTACCTCGCAAGTAAAGTGGATAAATTTCTCGGTCACACTGATAGAGAAAAATTCACTGTACTGCAATGGCTCATGTTTCAAATGGGCGGCCTAGGCCCCATGCTAGGACAAGCGCATCACTTTCGTATCTATGCACCAGAAAAAATTGATTACGCTTACAACCGTTACACCAATGAAGCTAAACGTTTATATGGCGTCATGGATAAACAACTATCGACCCATGCTTATCTCGCAGGCGATGAATACACTATTGCAGATATCGCTAGCTTTCCATGGACCCGTTCATGGAAAAATCAAGGCATAGATTGGGCTGACTATCCGCATGCAAAACGCTGGCATGATGCAATCAGTGAAAGACCAGCGGTACAACGCGGTGTAGAGGTATTAACGGCATTGCGTAAACCTTTAGTCGATGACAAAGCCAAAGAATTATTATTTGGTGCGACTCAATACGAAAGACGCTAAGCATGCGCACCCCAAAAATCATTGCCTTTGATGTATTTGGCACTGTCGTTGATTGGCATGGCTCTATACAACAAGAAGCTGAGCACATCATGCCTGGTATAGATGGCTCTGCATTCGCAAATGCATGGCGAGCAGGTTATAAACCTGCCATGGCCGAGGTACGTAGTGGGAATTTAGGTTGGACAAAAATCGATGACTTACATCGCCGCATACTTGATCGCATCCTGCCTGAATTTCACGTCTCATTGAGTGAAGAACAAAAACAACATCTCAATCTTGCATGGCATAGACTGGCACCTTGGCCTGACACCATAGCGGGACTCACCCAACTCAAAGCTAAGTACACCATCACCACACTGTCGAATGGTAATTTAGGCTTGTTAGCAAACATGGCTAAACACGCTGCCCTGCCTTGGGATCTCATACTCTCCGCTGAAGTATTCCAGCATTACAAACCTGATCCCGAAGCTTACTTAGGTGTCGCAGATATATTTGATGTCGCACCTGTCGAAGTCATGCTCGTTGCAACCCACGAAGATGATTTAGATGCAGCGCAGTCTTGTGGATTAATGACAGCTTATGTACATAGACCATATGAATATGGCATGCAAAAAACCAAAGCCGTTGGCGACCTTACTCGATTTGATTATCAAGCGAGAGATTTGATTGAATTAGCAACGCAATTGAAGTAATGCATTGTAGGGATGAATTGTAGGGATGATTAGCGTAGCGTAATCATCCGTTCAAAAAAATACTCGTACGATTACGCTACGCTAATCGTACCTACCAAACCTTCCTACGAGTTATTAATGTACCTAACAATGTAGGGCGCAATGTATTGCGCCGCATGAAATCTACTTACCCATACGGCGCAATACATTGCGCCCTACCATTCTGTAATTAATTTAACCTGTATTTCTAAAAATACTTCCTTAACACTGACTCTGCTACACAAACAGGTTTATCACTACCTTCACATTCCATCGTGACTTGCCATGTAGTTTGTATACCACCGCTAATGCGTTCTAATGACATCAGGGTGAAGCGCCCACGAAGTCGACCACCTACTAGCATGGGGGTAGGAAAACGGACTTTGTTTAAGCCATAGTTAATGCTCATTTTTCCTGGTGGCTGATCAATACATTGCTCAAAGAATTTTGGCAGCAGTGATAAGGTTAAAAACCCATGCGCTATGGTTCCGCCAAATGGTGACTCACGTTTTGCACGTTCAGGATCTACATGTATCCATTGCGGATCATCGGTTGCCTCTGCAAATTGATTCACACGCTCTTGACTTAAACTCATCCATTCAGAAACAGCCACTTCTTTACCAACTTCTGCTTCTAGTTCTTCTACAGTTAAAAAACGACGCATGCCATCCTCTTATTTTTAAGCTGCTTGTTTAAATCCAGGCTGCGCTATAAAGCGCGCTAGATGATGATCGGTGTCGCCAAAGCTGAGTTCTATCATCGATAAGCGTTTGAAATAATGCGGTGCAGGTAATTCATTGGTGACTCCCATGCCGCCATGCATTTGCACTGCTTGCTGCCCTATGAATTTCGCTGCTATACCTATGCGTGCTTTTGCTGCTGATACGGTACGACGACGTTCTTCTGGATCAGTCGATGCTACTTTTACTGCTGCTAACATAACGAGTGAACGCGCTTGTTCTAATTGCATCAGCATTTCTGCCATGCGATGTTGTAATGCTTGGAATTTACCTATAGGTACACCAAATTGCTGACGTGTTTTGAGATATTCCAATGTCGCCTGTGTGAGGTTCTCCATTGCACCCAATGCTTCTGCACACAATAAGACTACGCCATAGTCACTTACTTGGTCTATCAAGTGCCAACCTTGATGTAATTCACCTAGCAAAGCATCAGCAGGAACGATGACATTATCAAAACTGATGGTTGCGGCGCGCATGCCATCATTGGTTCTATAGTCTTTACGCGTGATGCCTTTAGTATCTGCAGCGATAGCAAACAATGAAATGCCTGATTTGTCTCGTTCAGATCCTGCTGTACGGGCAGAGACGATTATATAATCTGCTTGCGCACCATGCAGCACAACGGATTTTTCACCTTGTAAGCGATAAGTATTGTTTTCAGTGTGTGCTTGTGTGGTGATATCAAACAAATCGTAGCGCGCATGTTTCTCACCTAATGCACAGGCGATTTTTTTCTCACCTGTTGCGGCCTGCTCTAACCATGCTGCGTGACTAGCTGCACGTTTCAGAAATTCTACACCAATGGCATGGGCTAAAAATGGTTCTATGACCAAGCCACGACCCAACTCTTGCATTACGACCATCATGTCAACGGCGGAACCATTAAAGCCACCTTGATCTTCTGGTACAGCTAGTGCCATTAAACCTAACTCCGTCATGGCTTGCCATGCTGCGTCTGAAACACCGATGTCTGAATCTATGATGTGTTTTCTTTGCTCAAAGCCATAATCTTTTTCAGACCAACGACGGATGGCATCAGCGAGTTGTTGTTGTTCTGGGTTTATATCAAAGTCCATTTTGTCCTCACAAACCTAAGATCATCTGTGTGATGATGTTTTTTTGGATTTCATTCGAGCCACCATAAATCGATGTCTTACGATAGTTGTAGTAATACGGCACGAGTGGTGCTGCATCATCATCACCTGCTGCACTTTGTGCTGACTCACCTTCTAAGAAGGCAGCATCAAATGGCAAGCCCATGGGGCCAACAACTTCTACCATTAGCTCTGTTAAGAGTTGCTGTACTTCGGTACCTTTGATTTTTAACATCGATGCCTCAGGTCCAGGACCGCGACCTTTTGCTTCACCCGCAACCACACGCATGACGGTGACTTCTAATGCCATGAGTTCAATTTCAAGCGCGGCAAGCTTATGCGCAAAGATGGGATCATCAATCAACGGATGACCATTTTTTTTCTGATTCGTTGCAATACGCTTTAAAAATGCGAGTTCGCGTTTAGAACGACCTACTGCAGCAATGTTGGTACGTTCATGACCTAGCAAATATTTTGCATAGGTCCATCCCTTGTTTTCCTCACCAACCAGATTTGCAACTGGTACTTTGACGTTATCAAAAAAGACTTCGTTGACTTCAACATCTTCATCGATAAGTTTGATGGGTCTAACGGTAATGCCGGGTGTTTTCATATCCATCAACAAAAAGGAAATCCCTTCTTGCTTACGCACGCCAGAATCGGTACGCACTAAACAAAACATCATGTCTGCATGTTGTGCCAGTGTGGTCCAGGTTTTTTGTCCATTGACGATGTAATGATCACCATTACGTTCAGCGCGTGTTTTCAATGAAGCTAAATCTGATCCAGAACCTGGTTCTGAATAACCCTGACACCACCAATCTTCACACGACAAAATGCGTGGCAAGTAATGCCGCTTTTGACTTTCACTACCAAATGCGATTAACACAGGCGCAACCATGTTCACACCAAAAGGCATGATGGCTGGCGTGCCTGCACGTGCGCATTCTTCTTCCCAGATATGTTGTTGGACTTTGCTCCAACCTGTGCCACCGTGTTCAACTGGCCAATTTGGCGCCACCCAGCCTTGAGCAGCAACGATTTTGTGCCAACGTACAAAATCTTCGCGACTGAGTCGTTTGTGATTGAGCACCTTGTGCTGTAAATCAGTGGGCAAATTCGCAGCGAGCCAACTGCGCACGCTATCCCTGAATGCCAAATCGCTAGACGCGTAATTTAGATCCATAGTGTCTCCAACGGTTGATTTTTATTTTTAGCTTTAAGCGCATACAGCTATGTGTACGCAGTTTAAAAGCACGACCGTTCAAATCTTACACTAAGATGGAGGAAGAGATAAGAACACGCGACGCATGAAGCGCCGCGCTTACTTCAGTCTATATAGGAATGAAAAGCATCCGGATGCTGAACTGGACTCATATTTGATTGCCCAGATTTAGGATATGAACTACAGGCAGCAAGCGATAGTATTGCTAACAACATTAGGCAGCGTTTAATCATGTTTCTCTCCTTGTCATGATGGTGGATCACATGCAGAAAGCGAGAAAATGCGCTAAGTGCCTTCTGCCAGCTCTCTATCAGAGCTTGCATTTCGCAATTAGTTCACGAAAAGAACTATTGTTATGAAAAAAGAAAATGAAAGGAAATTGATTTCAGTCGCTGACTACAAAGTTGTTGAATCAATCAGAGTCCAAATATATCAATTAGTTTAGCTTACGAAGCCATTTTGTTATTAAATTAACCGGTGAACTGATGTGCCACAATGATTGCTGATGCAAGATGATATAAGAAATTGTTATCGACACACTTTCTGCATTACAGCCGCTTCTATGCTACCTGCTTTAACTGGCAGCATCGCCCCTGCTTTTTGTTCTGTTAACACGGCTGTTCCATTTCCCATGTTTTCTGGACAAAGTGTGATTGCATTCTATGAAAATCTCGTAGCACAGTGACTTTTGTTAAGCCATTCGCTTTAGCGATGGAATCAGGATCAACATACGTAATACCATCTTTTGTTTCTATTAGAATTTCAATTGCAGCATGCGCTAGATTGAAACACCACACTGAAAAAACATAGAAATAGAATTTTTTTTCAATCTCAATGCTCCGATTTAAGAGATAAAGTTTTCATCAGCTTGCTCTTTTACAAAAGCATGAAGAAAATTTGCGCCGCGCCATTCAGCCATTTCTACATCCACCTCATCCATTTTTCTGCTTAATAAAGCCATACTATCTTTGGCATAAACATAGCCGCATGCATCACTGATTTTGTACCACTTGTAAGCTTCAATTAAATCTTCTTCTACACCTTGGCCGTGAGAATATAAAAATCCAAGATTAAACTGCGCCTGTGCGTTACCTTTTTTTGCAGCCATTAAAAACCACTCTGCTGCTAGCGTAAAATTCTGCGCAATGCCCTGTCCTTGCGCTGCCATTAAGCCTACCTGACATTCGGCACCAGCATCGCCTTGCGCGGCTGCCATGGAATAATAGACATAAGCTTTCATCATGTTTTTAGTATGCTTACGAGTCGCCACGCCTAAAGTTAAATCATTGCGTTTTTGTTCGCTTAAATCTGGTGTATGCGCAGGATGATCAGGCTCATCTAAAAATTTAAACCATTCACCTGCACGCAACTGCGCGGCTAAATGTCCTTGTTCTGCTGCGGATTCATAGTAACCAATGGCTAAGCCTGGTCGCATACGCGCTATGGCACCGCGCTCAATTAAACAGGCAAGCTGATACTGTGCATTCACACTACCGCGATCGGATGCTTGATTATATAAAATGATCGCAACATCTAAATCTTGTTGCACACCACGACCGTGTTCAGTTGCATAGCCTAAGTTATAGTAAGCCTCTGCATAATCTTGACGAATAGCGGAACGAAACCAAGCAACAGCTAAATCAAAGTCCTGCTCTAAGCCATTTGCATGCATAAACATTTCGCCTATGTCATTCATGGCTTTACCATCTTCTCCGCGCTGTGCAATCACAAAGCATTCTTTCGCTTTCAAAAAAGCGCTAGATAAATTTTTCGCTTGTTCGTGTTGTGTATGACTTAACTCTGCGTCTAAGCGTCGTACATCGAGAACTGCCTCTGCCGCACCAAAACCTGCAGCTAAGTTTAACCACATAAAGGCACGCAAGCGATTACGTGTACGTCCATGTGCATGTAAATTCATTAAGCCGAGTCGATACAACGCACGCGTCTCACCGCGTAAAGCAGCAACGCAGAAAAGTCTGCATGCTTTTTGATAATCTTGCTGAATATCTTTGCCTTCAAATATCTTATGCGCGAGTGCATACAACGACCGCAAATCGATAGTGAGCAATTGTTCCAGTCCACGATCCAGAGTACGCATTACTTCATTTCAAAAATAGAAAAATTAAAATCTCACTTGACTAACTGAGCAGAAAAAACATCATCAAGCACACCTAAAAAACCCTGTACTTACTGAAAATTTCGATGCCACAGGAGAGATTATGCAGGTAAACCTATTTCTTAAGCTGAGCATTTCATGAACAACAAGCCGTTATTGAATCTCTCTCAAGGTTTTAGTAGTGAGAAATTGACCAGTAGTCAAAAACCAAGCTTACAGTCGTTACGGCAAAAGTCGTTCGCAATCTGCATGCTTACGGTTATGATTAAAAACTACTTGTAGCCATTAACGGCATAAATCTTTTTAATTTCATGGATTTAAGAGCCCGTTGCCGTTCAAGACCCTTAATACATACCCTAATTGCAGCACAACGTCAGGCTTTAGACCAATTTTTAATTTCGTATTAATAAAATGACAAAACCATTAATACTTGCCATTGTATTTGGCGCATTCGGCTTGTTAGGAACATTCGGCTTGTTTCAAAGCCGCCCTACGCATCCGCCCTCAGCTGAGCAAATTGCGCAGATCAATGATCCGGCTGCCAAACGTACCTTAGTCGCTCTTGAGTCCGCCAAAGCAGTGTTAGAAAAAGTGCAATTTCCTGATACCTTGCAATGGAAAAAAGTCCATGTGACACCAGATGCAAGTGTGGCATGTATTGAATACAATACGCAAAAAGTCACCGGCGAAGTTGAGCATGAATACGTCGTGTTCACAAAAGAGAAAACTAGCGATAGCCCCAGTGATTGGAATAATAACTGCCGTGGAGCGACCTATAACTTAAAATCGATTACGACCTTTCTACATTGGCCTAAAACAGAAGCGGAACAAAAATAAGGGAGACTAAATAACTCACACAAGCTGGATAAGTAAAATACAATTATTCCAACTACCAACCGCAACAATAGAGGCCACTTGGTCTCTATTTTTTTGATCTACATTGTCATGTCTAAATAGTAATCTGAATAAAATTAGCTTGGTTATGGAAAAAACTTCAGATTTAGAAATTCACAGCATTGCTGTACCCAGCACCCAACTGGTTTATTGGTGCAGCTTGCATGAACACATCCCTGCCTTAATGAATGCGCGACTTGCCATTGAAGAGGTACGCGCATTGCACCCTGAAAGCACGCCTTCGAATGTCAAAGCGGTTTATATGAGCCCATGGGGCAGTCATCTCTTATCGAATAAATTTCAACCACTGATTGAGCTCGTAGAAAACACTGCAGTTGAAATCAGTTCAAGATTTTTTAAAGCAGATTTAAAAAAACTCAATATTAAACCTAGCGTAACAGATTGCTGGGGAGTTATTTATGAAGAATCAGATTATGTAAATCCGCATGCGCATTTTCCAGCAGATTTAGCAGCGGTGATTTATCTGGAAGCAGAAGAAGGATGTGCACCAATTGTGTTTGGAGATGGATTTTCCATTACGCCTAAACCTGCATTATTAGTGATGTTTCCAGGTTCATTAATGCATGCAGTCCCACCGAATACAGCAAAGCGCACTGTGGTCGCTATGAATATTCATATGCTGCCTAATTTTAGTGGCTGAAATAAAGCGATTGAATTAAATTTCTTAAGTCATTAGATTTTCACAATCGGTAAGGTAATCCTCAACTCAGCACCTGATTGAGACAGCAAATTAAAATCTATCTTTCCACCATGTCGTTGTTCAATAATATGACGCGATAACCATAATCCTAGTCCCATACCAGATTCCTTGGTTGTCTTTAATAACTCAAATAAATCTTTATACTTCTCACTAGAAATCCCAGGCCCATTATCTGAGATCACAATCAGTAAGTTAGTGTCAGCTTGCTCTGTTCTTAAATAAATCTTTTTAGATGCTATGTTTGCTTGCTCCATAGCTTCTATCGCATTATTAGCAATATTTACAATTACCTGATGAAATTCATTCACATTAAGTTTAATCATTGGATTGAAAGCGATATCAGTAATGAGTTCAACCTGTTTATTGCGTAATTGCGGGTAAATAATAGGCTTTAATCTTTCTAGCACCTCTAGTATCCGCATAGCCTCTAGTTCGATATTTTCTTGCTTAAAAATCTTCTTAAGTGACAGAACAATATTTGATGCACGACGGTTATCACGAATAATTGCATCTAAAATTTCACTATCCTCAGCTTTAACCTGTTCAATTTGAGTAAATTTTCTTTGAAGAATACCAACATTAATCATGCTTGCAGCTAAAGGCTGACTTAACTCATGCGCTAATGATGCAGATAAGGCACCGGTTGATGTCGCTTTATTTGCCAATAGCAAAGCGGAAATCATAGATTCTCTCTCTGCGAGTAAATTTTCCGCTTCTTGTTTTTCTAATGTTATTTTTTGTTCGTTCTTGATTACCCTTTCGAACATATAACTACCAATAAACATATAGATGATTAAATGTAAGGAAAGCGTTATCCAAATAAAAAACATGGATATAGTTGAATTTTGCGTGACATCAGAAATCGAACTAGGTGAATAAAAATTTGAAGCGAGCAGACTTGTGACTGTAAATAGTGCCTGAATAATTGTTACGAAAAAAATGATTTTTATTAAATACTTATTTTCAGTTTTAATTTTCTTTCTTAATTCAAACAACTCCCAACTAGTCATCAACAAACTGGTCGTACTCACTAAATTCATGCGATAAATAAAACTATTACTTTCTTGTCGAATCAATTCAAACGCAATAAAAAACATGCATACAAAAATACCTACTAATTTAACGATCTGAATATCAACCGGCTTTCTCCATGAGCGAAACAACAATGCTAGACAAGCAGCAGAAGCAATAAAAAAAGTATTTCCTATCGAAGAAAGAAAAGGCGTAGTAATAGGAACTAAACCCCATATTGCAAAAGCAATCGCACGTAAACCAACAGAGGCTATCCAAAAATTTCTAACATAGCGGTAATTACCCGTTCTATCAGAACGATAAGTCCCAATAAAAAGACTAATTAATATAAGTGAAAAAATTCCAAAAAATAATTGGTTAATAGCTTGCATTTTTTATTTAAAAAATTAACACATACGATTTTGTAGGGACGATTAGCGTAGTGTAATCATCCGCTGATAATGATAAATGTAATATTACAAATGATCCCATCCCAAAGGATTCAAATCCTTGTTAGGGATAATACAATATGATCGAATCTAAAAAATTTAGGTAATGAAGATTATGCAGGCTCTTTTTTCATACATTTTTAAAATGCCAGAACGAAAATGACTGAGCCACATAAAAAGATGGGTATTTTGAGAAAAATATATTATGCATACTTAACGGCATTTCAAAACGACTGGCTTAGGCTGCTGGGTAATTATGAGCTCCTTTGAAGTCAAGTTAAATTTAACCTCACTACTCTTCACGCTACAAATATTTTTCTTAAATGTGAGTACATCATCATTCTCCTCACAAATCTTGAACTCTTCTTTATTAATTTGTATTGCAGTGATTCGTTCTGTACTTGCGGGACTCACAACTAAAAGAACGCGTTTATTCTCTTCACATATGAAATAAACTTTTGTAAATTTAGCGAAGCAAGGAGCGCTAAGTAAAGTCATACTTAAAATAAGTGTGAATTTCTTTAGGTTAATGTACATGATGTTAAAAATTTATGAATGATAATGAGATTAAAATTTTAATTTCTTAATTAGCAATAAAATATTAACAAACTATCTCTAGTTTACTAAAAAATTGAAGGCTTACCAGACTAGTGTGTGCCTTAAAATCATACTATTTACTATAAATTTTGATCGAAGACAGGCATGAATAAATCTTTCAAATTACTCAGCATTTTCAGCTTTAGCTTAGTAACTCTATTAAGTGGCTGTGGATCTGCATTTGATAAATGCGTAGAAGCCAAGCAGGATGAATTTAAAAAAGAGAATCCTAACGAGAATTATGAAAAGTTAGTGCGAGAAAGAGAAATACACGAGCGCGAGTGTCAGAACTTGCGCTGATTTTCGGAAGATATTTTTCTGAAGTAGATACTTAACGTGACGCTGTGAAGAGTTGAAAGAGTTAGATATATAAATAGAATTGGTTATTTGAGGTAGCAGTCAGTTTGTAGATGCTTCATGACTAGCAACCATTTTAAAAGCTGGAGCTGTATCTGAAGATTTAGTGTCGATAACACTAAATTGACCTTCAGCTTTCGTATTGTTTCCTAGCCTTAGACATGCAACGACATGCTCATTTAACGAAACACCCTTACTCGCTGCAACTTGTGCAGATAGTCGATGAAGAGCGGCTCCGGTTCTAACATTAAAGCTTCCGCTAAAGGGTTTATCAGGGACCGTACCAGTTTTCTTGCAATAAGCAAAATATCTATCTACAGCTTCTTCAAACGCAGTTTTCAGTTCTATTGGGGTTGATCCTTCGAAGGTCACAAGATCATTAATAAATTCAATTTTTCCATGCAGACAGTTATCCTCAATGCTGATATCCACTGATCCCGAATATCCTTTATATGTCAGATTGTGTTTCATCGCTGCCCTTTTATTTCAAAATGAACTTTTTCCAGTGCTTCTTTTGCGCAATCTATTTGATATCTCTTTAGAATTCCTGAAGGATGCGTTTTTGACATACTGAATCGAAAACTCATTTCTACATGCTCAAAAATGAAGTGTGAACCGCCTTCACAATGCTCTTCAAAGCCTGCCGCACGCATCAGCGTTACTAGCTCACTCCATCGGAAGTCTGTGGGCGATGGAGACTTATACAGACGGCTAAGCATTTTTTCTTTTCTAGTCAAAAAAGCTACTCCCCACGGAATTCATTATGCCGCAACTGAAATTTAGTTGCAAATAATTATAAAAATTTTAACCTGCTGATCAGCTAAGCAAATAGCTCTAAAACAATCACAATTCGGAAAATTTAAGCCTATTGAAATGTAAGAGGACTATGAAATGGTGAATAGCCAAAAGAATTAATCTAGATTCGTGGTCTAGACTTAATCTGTAATTTCACTAGGCTTGATAGTCAGACGTCGTAACAAGCTAACAATCAAATACAAGATCAACTAGTGACTTAAGGGGCTTACCGGATGGACAAGCAGCAAACCCCAATACACTTGCGTTCCTTCTTGGACAAGCATCCAAGCTAGCTTATTTCTAAAAAAATTATAAGAGTTAAGGATTGGTGCGTGATAAATGCTGCTGCCAATCCAAACTTAGCTATGCGTTATCACACTAGGGTTGTATGAACTCGTCATACATGGAGAGGGAGTAGAGTTAACTAAAAGCGGGAAGTAAATCGATGTGTTGGCTAAACTTTAATATCCAATAATTGCTTGTTAGTCAAAACCAAAAATAGCAACTACAAATGTCACACCACGAGAAATTTTTTGGGAAGTAAGCGAGAAATTAAATGCTAACGATACATATATAAAGCTTGAATTCTGCTTATTTCACTTAAATAATCTTATCAACTAGCCCACCCTTTGATTTTTCAGTAGCGTCAAATTTAAGAATTGGTTTAACCTCAACTTGAAATTTACTACGATCGTTTTCTCTCTGCAAATCAATGGCAGTTCTTATCGGAGAAATATATTTAGATAAATTGGTTGGAGATATTTGTGAAATTCCACTCATATTGAGCTCCTTTTCAAAAATAAGAATATATGATTTGGACTAACTTTATTTTATCTTAAGTTTTTTTATTTTCTTTATTAAGTTAATATTTTTAAAATAATTTTTAATTTTTATTAAAAACTCTTTGCCAAGCAAAACAATACTTACATAGAACGCTATTTCACCCGCAATTATAAGTCCAGTAGTGATAGCTGAAGCCATTGCAATTGATAAATCAGAAAAAGGAATAAGAGCAATAGCAGCCCAAGCTACAAATGAAAATACAAATAAAAAATAGCCAATAATCGTTTTCATTTTTTTAAATCAGTATTAGTGCAGGAGATCAAATTATGCGCTTTTACGAATTTGCACAACCCAACCACCTCATACTTAAAATCAATCAGCACGCACAGCAGCAATTAGTAAACAAGGGCACTGAGCAGTTAGATTTTTTGTGCAACGAGTATGCAACGCGAAAACCAATAAAAAACGCCTTTCAAAGCTATGGAAGCTCTAAAAGGCGCATGGATACTGGTGCCTGAGACCGGAATCGAACCGGTACGCCCCCTCTCGGGTAAGCGGCGGATTTTAAGTCCGCTGTGTCTACCAATTTCACCACTCAGGCTATAAGTGGGACTTACGGGTTTTTGCCCGAAGTCGTTATTCTAATTCACTCAACTAATAAAAAAAGCGCCTTGGCGCTTTTTTAAAGTGTTTGGA
>JAIXOW010000017.1 GCA_027486615.1 Oxalobacteraceae bacterium
CATTGAATTGAGCAACAAACACTATGTTACTTATTCTAAATTATATTTTTATTCGCATTGATGTCTTCGATAAAGATTTGTTTTCTATGTTATGGTTACGAAGTATTTATTTCGTGTAAAAATACTTATTTATTATTTGTAGGGAAGGGATATGTTTTACCGTCACCTATTGAGAAATATTTTGTGTTTGTATTTTTAAAACACTTTTTTATCGCAGAAGGAAAGTTGAATGTGAAAGGATGTGAACTTTAAACTTTTATTTTGACTCTCATATAGCTGGCAATCCTTAGCCTCTACACGGCCTCAGAAGTTGGTAGTTGAGGGGGTCATTGCACTATCGATTTTTGTTTGGCAATGTGCAGTATCGATTTTTGTTTTCCCTATCTTCAATATTAGTGATGTATTGAGTAGTGTTGGTTTGCTAGAGGAATCTAGTGTTTACAAGAATTGTGACAAAATTAGAAGCTGCTTGGCTAAAACTAAATTATCTAATCAAGAATCATAAGCCACTTTTGAACAGTTGAACATTGTGAATAAACACTCAGATCATGGAGGATTTAATAGAGATAAAGCCGACTTTAATTGAAAAGTCTAATAAAATGTCTTGTTTTATTATATTTTCACTTGAAACAAATAATTGTGACGAAGAAATTATGTTTATTATAAAATCAGTTGTATTTTGCCTCATTTTCATCATATTTCAAGTGTGTCTCAGAATGTTGAAAATATGGTGATTAAATTGTCTCAGGTTTCAGAAATTTTGAAACGAAAAAAATAAAACGGACAAGAAGTAGTGTTGAACTATGCCATCAAGATATTATCTTCAAGATTTTCCAGACAAAGAAATTATACAACAAATAATAGTTTTAAAAGATAAATTGGAAGAAATTGAAGCAATTGAAAAATATTTTGAAAGAAATTTTCTATTTGAACTAGGAACAATTACGCGACAAAAAAAGAGAAAAATTCAACAAAAACTTAAAAACACTCTGGACATGTATAAAGTGTATTGTCAAACACAATTTTGAAATTGATAAAAAAGAACTTGAAGTGAAAAAAGAGCGGCTCTTATGAAATTAACAAACTATGCCTATGCCTTTACAAGATGTACAAGATTTACCAGACTTTATTGACAGTCATTACAAAGAAGTTACAAAAGAAATAATAGGTTTAAAAAATAAATTGCAAGAAATTGAAGCAATTGAAAAATATTATGAAAGAAATTTTCTATTTGAACTAAGAACAAATACGCAACAAAAAAAGAAAGAAATTCAACAAAAACTTAACAACACCCTGGCCAATGAAATTTTGGACTGTAATGAAAAAGTTAAACTTCATTCAGAAAATTATGATAAAATTAAAGACTGTTTGAACACTGTATATGAACTGTATTATTTGTTAACACATAGCTCCGTTTTCGACTAAAGCACTTAAGCATTCATCAGCTTTTAAGTGAAAAAAGAGCGGTTCATATCAAATTAACAAACTATGCCTTTAACATATCTTTTACAAGATACACCAGACTTGGTTGAAAGTCATTACAAAGAAGTTACAAAAGAAATAATAGATTTAAAAAATGAATTGGAAGAAATAAAAGCAACACCAAATACGCAACAAAAAAAGAAAGAAATTCAAGGAAAACTTCTTAACATTCTGATCTTTACAATTTCTGACGGTGAAAAAGCAATGAAACATCATTTTATAAGTATCTTAAGGTTAAAGGCTGGTTTGCGTGAATTAGAACGGATAAACAAAGAACTTTAAGTGAAAAAAGAGCGGCTCTTATGAAATTAACGTCACATTTCTGCAGCTTATTCTAGTAATTAGCAGCTGGTTTGCGTAAATTAGAACAGATAAAAGAAGAACTTTAAGTGAAAAAAGAGCGGCTAAATCACACAATGACGGAAAAACGTGTCCTTTTAGAAAAATTTGAACTTTTTTACTCTTGCCTTGTGTTTATTTGTGAAACAAATGTTTTAAACTTGGACAATAATCTCCTGTGCCGCATGAAAGAAACATGTGAAAATACCAAAAACCTTATCTCTAGAACAAAGCAAGATGACGACAATTATTGGTCACTAGTTGAACACGAGTCTGCTTATAACCATCTTATTAACGATCATTTTGAAATTCTCCGTAGCATTTCTCGATAAACTTTCTTTTAGACAATTTCTTTAACCAAAAATACTGACAAGCAACAACTCTTAATTTGGAAATGACTAAATAGTAGTGTTTCACGTGGCAATCTGGCACGGACTTTTTTTGTACCATCAACCCAAAGTATCTGGAGTAATCTGGAGTAAAGGTAGCGCCGTGAGCACATCGGAAAATAAAAATAAGAAATTTCAAATTTTTAATCCCTCCTAGCTGTCTGTGCTGTGACGTCATAGGCAACTAATTTACTATGGAGCTAATAGAGAATATGTAAAATTTTGCCAAAATGGAACAGATGCAAAATGTCTTTCAAAAAAAGTTATTAATAAAAAATGTTCAGAAAAAAATATAGTCCATTTTAAAGTAAAAAATGGTAAAAAAGTATAAGAACTGTGTTTTTTTCTAAAAATTAGGCTTTAAAATCAGCAATAATCATTTTTAATGTATTTTATTACTTTTGAACTTAAAATCTGTTGTAATAACTTAGCATTTGCCCAATTACTTCAATGTTTCTTAAAAAACTTTCAGTTCTCTTTTGGCTAGCAAGGACAGCTAGGAGGGATTCCATTTTTGAATTTTTATTTTTATTTTCTGATGTGCTCACGGCGCTACCTTTGCCATCAACCTCCTGAAAAACCGGTTTAGATGTGTTTGTTAATCCAGTTCAGAAAACAAAAACAAAACTTCCTCCTTTTTTCTCTCCAACTCTGCAATCAAGTCCTCGCACCAGGTGTTATCCTCGACTCTTGAAAGACAAGTAAAAAGGTACTTTTATTTTAATATATAATATTCAATTTTGAGATTTTAGGTCACGTTAATTCTTTACTCTTTTAACTAGGAAAAGTAATTAATGAGATCTGATAATTTTCCCGCAAAATTTACTTCAAAAATCTTAATGAGATCTGAATTTTCCCGCAAAATTTACTTCAAAAATCTTACGCATTTGTTACAGAAAATCCGGTGACCCAGGAAAAACGAAAGAATGGGTGACAGTCACTACAGCAAAAGCCCGCAGGTTTACGACAGCAATAGCCCGCAGGACAGCAATAGCCAGCAGGACAGCAATAGCCCGCAGGAATGTAGCTCGCAGGAATATAGCCCGCAGGTATACATGTTTTCAAAGAAATGGATGTATTCGATTACATTTTTAGAAAAGTAATTGTAACGTTAATCAAGCCAGTACTTGTTAAAGAAGATCAATACCGACATCAGACCAAAACCTAACTTGATTACTTCAGTAATTAGAAATTGTCAAACTCCATATAGAATTTACTTTGAAATTTTATAAATACTTGAGAAAATGCTGAGAAAAATAAAGGTTTCTAATCTGTCTGTAATCTTTGATAACTTTTGGCGACAATTTACTCAATTACAATGTAAAAAATTGATTTTTTTTAAATGTTCTTTGCAGTCAATGACCTCGGAGGCGTGTTACAAGCTGGACGATCTTTATATGTCCATATCAATGAGCTTTCCGAACGCAAGTAAGAGGTCGGACGAAACTTTTCACCTGAAACGTCAGTTGACTTACACGCTTACGTTTTCTGAGAAATTGAACGGACAATATGATCTCATCGTCGTTCGCACACATTATCCTTATGTGCCCCTCTCGGCGTGTCCATTTCACCTTCCCGCCATGCAAGGCGTCAAATTTGCAGAGGTTACTCTAACCCACGACAACGTTACCCACCAAGGAGTCACATTTGTCGCCAAGAATTGCACCGCCTTAAATATCAATTTCGACGAAACGAGCACAATGTTGTCGCAAAAGGATCGACAGATGAAGTTGCATTTCCGCAAGGCCAAGCACAGTCAACTTTTGCTGCTTTCTCATGACCCTACAACTTTACTCGGCAAGGTAAAATTTTAAACTCTTGATTCAAAATGAATTGTGTTTGCATTTGCTTTTTTTAACATTGGGATAAATATTATTAATCCCTTTTTGAAATAACGCTTGACAAGAATTGAAAAACTTGCAAAAAAACATTTTATGTGATTTTTGATTAACACGTCCCTTAAATTTTTAACATGAATAAAATTTAGCGTTTCTTTCATTTGTTATTTTCAAAGGTTGACTTTCAAGTTGTGGCCGAAATTCGACCTGAAGGACACTCCACTTACAAAAGAAAATGTTTGGAGAGCGACTCGATATCTAGCGAACCCGAGGAAGTCGGAAATACAAAGAAACATCTTGTCGGCCAACTTTGCAGGCTGTTCAACACTCGGGGAACAAGTTTAGAAATTGAAGATCTAAGCTCAATTCTGAACCTATCTAAATGTCTTATAAACAAATCTTACTTGTAATAATCTTATTCATTTTGGCATATTGCAAAATACATTTCAACTCTAAATATGGGCAAATTACTCTGAAAATCATAATATTGACAAAAGCAGTAAATTGACTTTCTCAGCTTCTAAGCTAGCTAGAGAGGTTCTGCATACGTTTTTGAGCTCTCCGTGTTCAAATCTTTAAAACTCTGCGTAACTTTTCTGTTTTTGACAACTTTTTGTCCCTGGGGTCTAAGTTTACGTACAGGGTCTCTGCTGGGGTTAAAAAGTGGTCAAAAATAGAATTTTTTAAAGTGTTTTAAAGATCTGAATATGGAGAGCTCAAAAACCTATGCGACCAACAATGTCCTTTCATTTAATTTATTACGTATTGTGATAAAGAGATCTGGCTAAAGGTTTGGCTCGTCCTGGCCGGCCGAGTTTTGTAAAAATATTCGGTTAAAAAAGGTTAATAAGGGGTGAAAGAGAGTGTTATATTCTTGTTATATGCTATTCGAAAGAAAAATTTAGAGATCTGGCAAGTAACAAAAAATAAGTATTCAAATATCCGGTTAAAAAAGGTTAATAAGTTCGGTGAATTAAGAGGGTTTTAAACCCGAAAAACTTATGTTATAAACAATGACTAGAGCCTTTGGAGAAAAGAGTGCAAAAAGGGTGGGGGTAATCGCATCCATATTCTTCCATAGGCTGAGTTTTGTAACAAAAAATGAGTATCGTTTAGGTCAGCTTAAAGAGGAAGGAATCCGGATTGGTAAATTAAGAGGGTTTTAAACCCGAAAAACTTATGTTATTGGATAAAGAGTGCAAAAAGGGAGGGGGTAATGGCATCCTAATTCTTGTTTGTAAACCCGGTAACTTAATCCAAAAGAGAAATCTAGAGATCTGGCAAATGCCTTTCTCCGATTTTCTTTAGGTGGGAGGGAAAATGAGTGATTAAATTCATTCTGCCTTCAAAGTTGTTGCCCTAAACATCTCAAATCTACTTGGATCTTCAAAGTTTTTGCGTCTACACTTCGAAAAATTTTCCAAGAAGTTTTCATTACTTGTAAGTATTTCAGTGCTTTTATTTCTACTTTTCTATGTCTTTTCTTTCCAGTCTAACTCGGTTATATTCTTCAACTTTTTTACTTAATTGCTTAATTTTAGAAAAGCAAATTTGTTCTATGAACTTACAAAGGCCAAGATTTTAATTCAATTTTATTAGTTTGAGTTCGATCAAAATGCTCACAAGTTTTGGTGTTTTTACTACCTACAAACATAACAGGAGTTATACGATTGTCTATGTCAGAAATCTTGTAAAGCTGACAAGCCTTTTTGCAGTATTATGGGAGATAATTAGACAAAGTTGTACACTATTAACTGTGAAATTCCCAAAATTAGTTCGTTATAACCATGAAATTCTTCTGATAAAATATGCTAAATCAAACCAAGTAACTCATTTTGTTCATTAAAACGTGTATTTGTTGACCGTGATCGCTCTAACCGAGTTTGACTGTAATGTTTCTGTAGAAAAACCGGACATTTTTATTTTTCTGATTGCTATTTTTAACGTTTCATTTTCAGTTGGCCACTATGGATGAACAACCGGCTACCGGCCCTTACCCTTTAGAGCCATATGTAGCATGTATCGGCTGGCAACAAGAACAACCGCAACCAAAAATGTAAGTTTAATGCATTTCATTCTCTTTGTTAATTTTAAAATATCAGCAAACTGTAAACAATTGTAAAATATGAACTATTCTACCATAGAAATTTAATTTGTGGAATAAATTTAAGCCTTGGATTCATTACAAGGGGTACTAAAACTGACTTAAACCTGGCTAGACCGTATATTTGAAAGTGAAATATTTCCTAAAAATGCGCACTTGCACTCAGCTGCACATATTAAATGCACATTTTTACCTATTTTACCCAATAGTGAACCACCCGCCAGGCAAACGGGACCCGGCCAACCCGGCCCCAGGCAACCGCAACCCTGCCAACCCGGCCAACCCGGCCCCAGGCAACCGCAACCCGGCCCCAGGCAACCGCAACCCGGCCAACCCGGCCCCAGGCAACCGCAACCCTGCCAACCCGGCCAACCGCGACCCTGCCAACCGCGACCCTGCCAACCCGGCCAACCGCGACCCTGCCAACCCGGCCAACCGCAACAACCCGGCCCCTCGCAA
>JAIXOW010000344.1 GCA_027486615.1 Oxalobacteraceae bacterium
CTTGATATTTCATCAGCGGGTGTCTCACCACAGCAGAAAATTGCGATTGGTCCTGGCTATCAAGTGCCCTTTGCCGAGGCGATCAAAAAAACGGTGTCGATTCCTGTGATGGCGGTCGGCATGATTACGGAAGCGCAGCAAGCGGAAGAAATTTTGCAAAAAAAGCAAGCTGACATCATTGCTATAGCGCGCGGATTCCTAAATGACCCACGCTGGCCGTGGCGAGCAGCCGGCGCCTTGGGCGGCACGGTTGCAGCACCAAAGCAGTTTTATCGTTGCCTGCCTTCGGGATCACCAAAAATCTTTGGCGATGTTTTCACTGCGCAGCGTTAAAAGCAGCAAAACAAAGCGCTTGCTTTGCTAAAGCAAGCAAAAAATTTTCAAAACAAGACTAAGAATTTTCACCGGCTAGGTGCAAAAAGCTTGATGAGTCGCAGGCGAAACGCATGGACAAGGTTTCCCTGCTTCAATATCATGCTAGATTACGCCGCGTTCGGTTTTTGGGGGAGATATCATTATGTGGTCACAAGTTTATGACCCGTTTAACAACGTCTTATTTTCAACACTGGCAGCTGCAATTCCAGTCGTTGTCATGCTTGCTGCACTGGCTTTTTTCCATATCAAAGCGCATATCGCCGCCTTGATGGGTCTGGTTTCCGCTTTAGTGGTGGCAGTCTGGGGCTTTACCATGCCTGCAGATGCCGCAGTCGCATCCGCCTTATATGGCGCTTGCTACGGCCTGTTTCCTATAGGCTGGATTATTTTGAATGTAATCTTCCTGTATCAACTGACCGACCGTAAAGGACAATTTAAAGTCCTGCGTGAAAGCATTGCGGGTATTAGTGGCGATCGCCGTCTTCAGTTACTCCTGATTGCTTTCTCTTTTGGCGCTTTCTTTGAAGGTGCTGGTGGTTTTGGTACCCCAGTCGCTGTCACAGGCGCGATGCTGATTGGACTCGGTTTTGCTCCACTTGCAGCATCTGGCTTATCCCTGATCGCCAACACGGCACCAGTAGCTTATGGCGCCCTTGGCACTCCCATTATTGCTTTGGCAGCAGTAACTGGCTTAGACATGTTGGAGTTATCCGGTATGGTGGGTCGTCAATTGCCAATTTTCTCCCTCATCGTTCCGTTCTGGTTGGTGTGGGCGTTTTGTGGTTGGCGTCGTATGGTGGAAATCTGGCCAGCTGTGTTGGTTGCAGGTGCCGCTTTCGCGATTCCTCAGTATTTCATCTCCAACTTCCATGGCCCTTGGCTAGTGGATGTCGGTGCTGCCATTATTTCCATGGCTTGTCTAACTTTATTCTTAAAAGTCTGGCATCCAAAAACCATTATGACTTCTGCTTCTGGAAAATCAGATGACGAAGGCACTGCAGAACCACTGCGTGAAAAACATAATTACACCAATGCAGAAGTTATGCGTGCATGGACACCTTGGTTGATTTTGTCTGTGATTGTTCTGATTTGGGGCATCCCCGAATGGAAGAAATTCTTAGACAGCATATCGATGTTCAAATTTGAATGGTCGCATCTGCATAAAGTCGTACAAAAAATGCCACCGGTTTCTGCTGAAGCTAAAGTTGAAGAAGCTATTTTTAAACTCAATTGGTTATCTGCTACCGGTACTGCTATTTTCATCGCATCAATCGCTTCTGCAGTTTTAATGGGCTACAAATTGCGTGAAATGCTTGCGATATATTGGGAAACTTTGAAGCTCTTAAAATATTCTCTCATCACCATCGCAGCGATGTTGGCTTTGGGTTATGCCACCCGTTATTCAGGTGTAGATTCCACTCTGGGTCTAGCGTTTGCAAATACTGGCGTGCTCTATCCTTTCTTTGGTACCTTGTTAGGATGGTTAGGCGTGGCATTGACAGGATCTGATACTGCATCGAATGTCTTGTTTGGTGGTTTACAAAAAACCTCAGCAGAGCAACTGGGCTTAAGTCCTGTACTGATGGCAGCAGCGAATTCATCCGGTGGTGTGATGGGTAAAATGATTGATGCACAATCTATCGTTGTAGCTTCTACCGCAACTAAATGGTATGGCCATGAAGGTGACATTCTGCGTTATGTCTTCTTCCACTCGATAGCATTAGCTTGCTTAGTTGGTTTATTAGTCAGCTTACAAGCCTATGTTCATCCTTTCACCTTGATGGTGAAATAAAACAAAAGTATTTTTCATCCAGCTAGTTATGCTGGAAAGACTAACCGTGTAGTGCCGCAAGGTCTACACGGTTTTTTTATTCTTTTTAGCGATCCAAGAATAGAAAAACTTGCAGCTCATCACCTCCATTGAGAAAGCACAAATAAAGAGTAAATCTATTTGCCAATACCTACCTGCTAAGCCAAAGATGATGTGCCGTTGGATATTCAATCAAACAGCGAGCTGATAATTTATTTACACTGACATCACTAAGGAGTCACCATGCAAATTATTCAAGGAGGACGTGGCAGAGGTCGCTATCTGGTTAGCAGCAAAGATAGCGGCATCTTAGTGGAGTTTATAGAACAGTCTAGTGATGATGCTTCATTAAGCTTGTTAGATACCAGAGGACCTACAGAAAGTCCACACACTGCGTTATTTGATATGCCCCATGAAACCGCAGTTTTATTATCGCTAGAATTTAAAGATCAAGGGGATCTACGAATAGAACCTGATCTTCCAGCAAAAGTATTTGGTGGTTGGACACAATAAAACATCACATCAACATCAACCGTTGCAAGGAACCATATGGAAAATAATTTGCAACATGGACTCTCATCACAAGACACCTATGACCCTAGTCATTTACTGGATACTTTACGAGAACGCATGCAACTAAAAAATGATGCTGCGCTGTCACGTTTACTGGAAGTTGCACCACCTGTGATCAGCAAAATTCGGCATCGCGCCTTGCCAGTAGGTGCATCACTATTGATACGTATGCACGAGGTGACTCAGATGAGTATCCGAGAGCTACGTGCATTAATGGGAGATAGAAGAAAAAATTACCGCTTTTCAGATGCACAAGGTAAGCCTAAGCAATCCTAAGCAACAATAAACGTTCATGCTGTGAATAACCACCGCTAAGGTGGTTATCTTTTTTTTTAAAACACAACTAAATCGCGCATGCTTTCACCAGCATCTAACTTATCAAAGCCACGATTAATATCATCTAATTTTAAACGCTCACCCATTAATTTATTAATCGGTAATTTACCAGCCAAATACAAACCGATATAACGTGGGACATCACGTGAAGGTACGCAAGAACCTATGTAGCTACCTTTAATAGTGCGTTCCTCTGCAACTAAACTCACTTGCTGCAAAGGCCAGTTATGTTGAGGATGCGGCAAACTTGCCGTGACTGTGGTTCCGCCACGTTTCGTCACACGATAAGATAATTCCATTGCTTGAATCACGCCTGCCATTTCAAAGGCAAAATCGACACCACCCTTAGTCGCTTCTTTCACTTTCGCAATCACATCAGGGTCCCGCGCATTAATGGTGAAGGTTGCGCCTAATGATTTTGCGATTTCTAATTTACTGTCATTCAAATCAATCGCAACGATATCTTTCGCACCAGATGCAACCGCACCAAGCAAAGAACATAAACCCACACCACCTAAACCAATCACAGCAGCACTTTGACCTGGCGTCATCTTCGCAGTGTTCACAACTGCACCAAATCCCGTTAAGACTGCACAACCAAATAGCGCTGCTTCAACAGGATCAATATCTTGTTCAATCTTCACACATGAACGACGTGAGACCACAGCATGTTCTGCAAACGCAGAAACGCCTACATGATGATTTACTGCTTGTGAACCTAAATGTAATCGACGCTGACCTGACAACAAAGTGCCTTTGCCATTTGCATCCGCACCTGGCTCACATAAAGCAGGACGACCTTCCATGCAAGGCATGCAATGACCACAACTAGGCACAAACACCAACACAACCATATCACCGACTTTTAAATCCGAGACACCTTCACCCACTTGCATGATCTGACCAGATGCCTCATGCCCTAATGCCATAGGCACAGGGCGAGGACGCACACCATTAATCACAGACAAATCAGAATGACACAGACCAGCTGCCTTCATCTTCACCAACACCTCACCGGGTCCTGGTGCATCAAGCTCTATCTCCTCTATCTTTAACGGTTTACTTTCCGCAAAAGGTGCTTGTTTATCTAAAGTATGGAGAACTGCTGCTCTGGTTTTCATGATAAGTATTCCTATTAAATCGTACGACCGCCATCGACGGGCATTTCTAAACCAGTTAAAAATTCTGCAGCATCTGTGCCTAAGAAGATCGCAGCAGCAGCCATGTCACGTGGTTCACAGAAACGACCTAAAGGAATAGTGGAAATAAATTTCGCACGATTTTCAGGCGTATCAGGTATACCCATAAAGTCACCCAACAATCCGGTTGCACCCATCACTGGACACAAAGCATTCACACGAATCTTGTCAGGTGCCAGTTCAACAGCCATCGCACGTGAAAGTAAATTAACAGCACCCTTGGAGGCGTTATACCAAGACAAACCAGGAC
>JAIXOW010000194.1 GCA_027486615.1 Oxalobacteraceae bacterium
CCCGTTATATCCCTCCTAGTGATCTCACTTCTTCTGGATTGCAAATCACACAACATGATGCGGCGTCTATCTATGCCGGTCATGTCATTCTTTCCCGCGCTCCCCCTTCACATTCTTGATTCTACAAAGTCGCGTTAACTAGTCATCGACTAGTTGACTCTATTGTTTTATCCGGAGTGGTCTATGTTATCTATCGAACGCATGATGCGTGTGCTTATGCACATCAATGTTGGTGCATGCATCGCCTTATTGGCATGGATGGTGGTTAATCATTCATCTCAATCGCATTCTTCAGTTCTTGAAAATCTGACTGCTCACCTTATTAAGGAGCAGAAATGAAATCCTCTTTTTATTCACCCACTGGTGCGCGTCGCGGATTAGTAATTGCATTAGCAGCAGTGTGCTTATGGACGGGATGGGCAGTTGGTTGGCTCATGTCACCTCAGCCTAAAGTTAAAGCGCAGTTAGAAATACAAAACACACCTGCTTCTTGCAAAACTTGTGAGAGCAAACAGGAAAATTTTCTTTAATTAAATACTTCTAAAAGGGTAAAAAAATGAAACATCTCATCACAGTTAGTCTACTTTTTATTTCATTAGCTGCATCAGCAGAGATCATCGTTAAAGATGCTTGGGTAAGAACGACTGTCGCTGAACAAAAAGTGACGGGAGCGTTCATGCAGATCACTTCTGATAAAGCAGTGAAATTAGTAGGTGCTAACTCAACTGTTGCAGAAGCTTTAGAAATACATGAAATGAGTATGCAAGGTGACGTTATGAAAATGCGTCAAGTGAATGAAGTTGTGATCGATGCTGGTAAATCTGTAGAGCTCAAGCCAGGTAGCTATCACATCATGTTAATGAATCTTAAAAAGCCTGTGCAGGCAGGTTCAACCGTGAATCTAAATCTTGAATTTCAAGATACAGAAGGTAAAAAACAAAGCGTAAAAGTGAAAGCACAAGCGCGTGCATCGGCGAAAGAAGATGCAGGACATGCGCATCATCACGGCCATTAAAACCAAATAAATTAATGACTAAATAGATTGCTATTAGGGGTTTGTTATGAGTAAAAAAATATTATCTAAAGTATTAGAGAAAAAAAATCGTAAAGTTGTTAGCTGTAAGCCTGCAGTTCTTACATTGTTAATTGCATCTATTGGTTCGGGCTTACCCATGTCGCAAGTATTTGCAGAGGCAAGCTTGGATCCTGTGCCTGTTATAGGTCAACGTGAATCAACGATGACGCAGCCAAACATGAATCAAGCAATAGAAGCAGTCAAACGAATACCAGGTGGTGCATCAATTGTAGACATGAGTGTGGTTGGTGAAGGTCGTGTCTCTACATGGACAGATAGCTTAGGAATGGCGCCAGGTGTGTTTATTCAAGATCGTTTTGGATCAGAAGAAGCCAGAATCTCAATGCGTGGCTCTGCTTTGAGTAGAACATTTCATAGCTTTGGTATCAAGGTCTTACAAGACGGCATACCTATCAACTATGCTGATGGATTTTTCGATATGCAAACCATAGATCCTTCTGCAGCACGTTATGTAGAAGTGATTCGTGGTGCGAATGCCTTAGGTTATGGAGCAAGTACATTGGGTGGTGCGATTAATTATGTATCACCAACAGGTTACGATAGTCCAAAATTTTTAGGTAGAGCAGAGGCAGGTAGTTTTGGTTATGCACGCTTACAAGCCATCACTGGTGGCGTAGTCAAACCGACTGACGGCAATGGGAATGTTTGGGATTACAACATCTCAGCCAACGCCATGACACAAGATGGTTATCGTAATCACTCTGCGCAAAACAGTGAAAAAGTAGTGGCTAATACTGGGGTGAAAATTAATTCTGATCTAGAGTCTAGATTTTTTGTTGGTGTAGTGAGAAGTCGATCCCAATTACCAGGAACAATTTCAAGAGCACAGCTTTTAGTAGATCCTAGGGCAGCACAAGATGCTACGTGGCCAAGTAATTTTCAGCGTAGAGATGTAGATGCACAAAGAATCGCTAATAAAACCGTGTATAAAAACGGCGATACTGAGTATGAATTAGCAACTTATGTTATGCACCATGATTTATGGCATCCCATTACTTTCGGAATTATCGAACAAAATACGATGACATATGGTGGTCATATCAAAGTAATAAATAAGTCTAAGCTATTTGGATCAGATAATTTTTTAACTTTTGGCTACTTACCAGATTTTGGAACAACGCAGTCAAAGAGAAATACTTTCGGAGGATCGAATGCCTCACAAAAATCAGAAAATCATAGATTTTTAGTCGAAAATAAATTTCAAATTAATGCTGCAACCACTCTCATTACTTCCTTGCAGTATGAGGAAGCGAATAGAAAGAAAAATGATGTAGTGGCGCCGTCTGGAAATTATTCGACTAAATATACACAATGGATACCCCGTCTTGGAGTAATACATAACCTCAATCCTAGTTCACAGCTTTATGCAAACATCAGTAAAAATTTTGAACCGCCTATCTTTGATATAACATCTACGATGCAGGCAGCAAAGGCGCAAACGGGTACTACAGTAGAAATTGGATCGCGAGGTGAAATCAATTTTAATCAAGGACGTGATCAGGGTTTCTGGGATGTGACACTTTATCGTTCACAACTTAAGAATGAATTTCAAACTATTTGTGCAAATAATTCTACCCCCTGTGGAAGTTCTATAACAGCCAATGTTCCAAGAACGATTCATCAAGGGATGGAGTTAGGAGTTGGTGCTTTAATAGATCGTCATTGGGAAACACGCACTGCACTTTTATATAGTGATTTCCGTTTTGATGGTGATACTCAATATGGAAATAATCGCATGCCGGGTTTTCCGCCTTTGATTATTCGTAGTGAGTTGCTGTATCGTTGGAGCGATGTAAATAATAGTAGAGGGTTGCCTGCTTACTATGCAGGTCCAAAATTAGAATGGGTACCAACTAAAGCACCTATTGATAATGTCAATTCACTTTACAACGATCCGTATGCCATCTTTGGTTTTAAAGCTGGTGGGCCTTTAGATAAAAATTCAACTTGGTTTATTGACGCGCGAAATTTAGCGGATAAACGCTATGCTGCTACAACAAATATTGGAGCAAATTTGTTAAATAGTGCTTCACCGCCAGTGGTGTATTACCCAGGCATGGGTCGCTCAATCAACATAGGCTTAGAAACGAAATGGTAAACACAACGCACATGATGCAATCAAATTTATTTAAGTTAGCTTGTTTACTCGGTCTATCAATAGGCTTACAAGCTGGGGCTTATGCACATGCTACTTTGCAGCCTAAGCAAGCACCACAAGGTAGTTATCAACGCCTTGCGATAGCTGCTACTCATGGATGTGAAGGATCTGCCACGACACAAGTCATCGTGACGATACCTGAATCATTAATGGGTGCTAAGCCTATGCCTAAAGCAGGTTGGGTGGTCGAGACGGAAGTGCGTGATTTAGCGCAGCCTTATCTTTCTCACGGTAAGGAAATTAAACGTGATGTGAGAACGATCATTTGGAAGGGGGGTAAATTATTAGATGCTCACTTTGATGAATTTGTTATTCAAGTCAAAGTTTGGGATAAGACTGGAAAAATTTATTTACCTGTTACCCAGCTTTGTGAACAAGGTCGATTAGATTGGAATCAAATCCCTGCTACACCATCAGAAAAACTTCCTTATCCAGCCCCTTATCTTGAAGTCGTGCCTGGTGAGCATATGCATCATTGAGTGAAGTCGGTGTCAGGTTGTGCTGTTTATTGCGCCACAACCTGACTTTTTTATGCTGAGAGGGATGAGAGATGTTGAAATTATTTATTGGCTTGTTAATGACAGTAACTTTAACTACTGCATTTTCTGCGCCTTCAGATGATAAGCAAGCCATACGTCAATTAATGAAGCATCAGTTTGATAAGCCTAGTAGTCCATTAGTGGTCGAGCATGTAGTGATTGACGCAAATTATGCAATCGCGAGTTGGTTGCAAGCTGAGACAGGTGGTAGAGCGTTATTAAAACGTGATGGAAAAAAATGGGAAATTGTTTTATGTGCTGGTGAAGGATTGACTGATGCAGCGATGCTAAAGCAAGCCGGGCTAGATGCATCATTAGCGAATTCACTCAGTAAAAAAATCACGGCAGCTGAATCAAAATCTTCCGCTGAATTACGTAAGAAATTCTCTTTGTTTAAAGGTGAGGTTTGGTCGCATCAGCATCATCAAGCGCATTAAGTCGTAATAAGGCGCTTTCTCGCTTTCTTATTGTCGTTCTTTTCAATTTCCCCTTCCTATTCCTGACCATCGCTAGGTGTTAAAAGCGATGGTCAACCTGCTCTAATTAGCCTGATTTTTTAGTCTCCTATGCTAAATGCCTGATCGGCTTACAATGTCATGCTTGCTATGATGTTATTAAAAGCTGCGAGCATAAAATTAAATAATTTGCATCTATCTGTGTTGTCCAATTTTTAGCCGAAAGATCACTATGAGTTCAACTGCATTTCATTGGGAAGATCCTTTATTACTCGACCGTCAGTTAAATGAAGATGAACGCATGGTGCGTGATGCAGCTGCAGCGTATTGCCAAGAAAAACTCATGCCACGTGTGTTGGAAGCGTTTAGGCATGAGAAAACAGATGTGGCTATTTTTAAAGAGATGGGTAGCTTGGGCATGTTGGGTCCGACTATACCCACACAATATGGTGGGGCAGGTCTGAGTTATGTGAGCTATGGCTTGATTGCACGTGAAGTCGAGCGAGTTGATTCTGGTTATCGATCCATGATGAGTGTGCAGAGTTCCTTAGTCATGCTGCCGATTTACGAATTTGGAACGGAAGCACAAAGACAAAAATACTTACCTAAGCTCGCAAGTGGTGAATGGATAG
>JAIXOW010000158.1 GCA_027486615.1 Oxalobacteraceae bacterium
GTAAAATTTTAACCTAAAAGTGAAAAAACAGACCTAAAAGTGGAAAAAGTAAAAAATTTTCAACGAAATTATCTTGAAAGTGAAAAATTTTTCTCTAAGTTTTCGTATTTTCTTGAAAGGGAAAATTTCCAAAACCTAAAAGTGACCTAAAAGTAGGGTATTTTTCTTGAAAGGGAAAATTTTCAAAATCTAAAAATGATTGAAAGTAAAAAATTTAAAAACAACCTAAAAGTGTGAAAGTAAAAAAATTTCCAACGAAGAAATTATCTTGTAAGCGAAAAATTTCTCACTAAATTTTCGTATTTTTTTTTTGAAAGTGAAAATTTTCAAAATCTGAAAATGATTGAAAGTAAAAAAAATTTCAACGAAATTACTGAAAGTGAAAAATATTCCTAAACCTAAAAGTGAAAACTTTCAGGGAAGTCTCCATTAATTCAAATCCGAAAATCCATAGCAAATCTGCAATAACTCGAGAGAAGGGTGGCGAATTGTAAATGAAACAGGATGACCAGTTGGCAACAGCGCAAGTTCACGAATCGATAGAGTTTTCTGAGTCATGAGGCTAACAATTCTTAACTTGGCATCTTCAAATTCCATCTCAGCTTCTTCTGACCTTTCCAACAGCAATTGTTTTTGATGTTCACTGTCCTTGCTATCGCTATCAACATCCGGGTAATTCTCCATATCTGTTTCGTCCATCTTTCTTTTCTTCAAAGCCAGACCATCTTCATCTTCAGACGTCATAATAGAAAATTCTACAGACCCAGGCTCAGGCTCAGGTTCAGGGGCAGGGATGTCCTGCAAAATCTGTAAAATTAAGCTATCCGTCGAGAGACTTTGAGTCTGAATAGCTTCAAACTCTGACATTTTTATTTTTTGGTTTCAGAAACTGAAACTGAGATTACCAATATTATTCTTTCGTCAAAATCTTCTTGAGAATATTTCAGAAAGATTCTTGAATGACAGATGAATAATGTAAAAATCTTCTGTTCTAGTCTAGCATGGTGTGAGCGCTCGCATTATGTTAGACGTTTAGTTTCTAAAAGCGTTATGGCATACCCCCGAACTCGAGAGTGTGGGTAAGAGGTAAGGTAAACTTACCATGAGAGCGAGCGCTCGGTACACCCTCAATTTATATTTTCTTCATTCCTCGTACGGATTGTTGAAAAAGAAGAAGAAAAATATTGGAACTGAGATATAATAAAAACAAAACAAGAAAATGCAATTTCAATGCCCTTCATGTTCGAATAAATTCACACGAAAAAGAAATCTAAAAAAACATTACATAACAAAACACAACTCTGATTCTGATATAGGAGTTGTTTGCTTTTTATGCGATCAGATGTTTGGATTTGGATTTGAAAATATTGAAACCCTAGACGAGGACGAGCATAATGAAAGATATCACAGACCATATACAAAGATGAATAAACGTAAACGTGATCATAAGGATAAATATAAAAAACAAAATCATCCGGAAAAATCGAGATCGAGAATGACTGTAAAATGTTTCCTTATCCTTCAACTGCAACCATCAAGAGAATGAGTGTAACAGAACTTGCAGATCTCACACTTTCATTTACATTTTCAAAAATGAGACAAGATTTTAACATTTGATAAACTTTAACTGTAGCTGTAACTGGAACCGTATTTATTATATCAAACAATACCAATTTCACCCTCTGCACGACTTTTGCAAGTAAAAACTCTTTCCCATTTGTTCTTTCATTGGTTTATAGAAATTTATTTTATAATGAGCATTAGAATCAAGTTCAGTGTATCAAGGATTTATTAGTTTGGTCTATTAAGCCGATCACCCGCATGTGAAGGTTTTTTCAATCTATATCTTATTTGTTTAGTTTATACTCGTAATGTTGAGCTTTGCAAACATTTTGTCTTTAGAAGTTTCTAAAAGCTTTTATCTACACAACCGATGTGTCTTCTATTTAATGAGCAATTTTTTGTAAGTTTTAAGATTAGCGTTAGCGCTCTCTTTTAAGAAAAAATATGTTTTTTTATTTTTTTTATTTTATTCTTATTCCTATTATTTGCTTTTGCTTATGCTGCGTATTGTATTGTGTATTTAGACCTATCTAATCTAGCTATAGCTTCACATTAGTATTAGTCTTCATTCTAGATATTATTTCAGATATGTTAAAAGTCTTGGATACAAAAACGTTTCGGCTGAAACTTTTCTTCAGGAACTTAATTCTATTAAAGGAAAATTATTTGATCTTGATGTTAACATGATTTTTTTGATCCGAGACAGCAAATATCTGTATCTGTCCGAATCTGAATCTGAATTGAAAAAAATTAAGAAGAAAAAAGAATTACTATTTACAGATTTTCGTAATATTAAGACGCAGCAGATAAAGATAAACAATAGATATGATGTAATGTAGATGTGAAATTTTTTAATATTTTGCAAATTTATAACATGATACTTTCTATTTAGCAAGTTGAGAAAAAATAAATCATTTAAAAAATAAAATTTTTTGAATGAATGCGATATTTATTTCTTATTGTTATATTTTCTTACAACTCAATATGTCGTGAGATTCGTCCACGTCCAAATATGTTACAAAATTCTTCGGGTCTTACTGTGAAAATTTTACTCTTTCAATGAGTAGTTGTCATTGTCATTACCACACACACTGCGTCTTCGTTATCATAAAGACACTGAAACAGACAAAAGTGTTTGCAAAATGAGACTATTAACATGAGCATGAGAACACTCTCTATTCTCATGATAAGTTTGTGTTTGGGTCAAGAAAAAGAAAAGATCTTATTTCTGAATTTTTTCATCATTTGTTGTTTCATCATCATGACTCTATTATTTTTTACTTTTAGATTAGTTTTCTCCTTCTTAGACTTAAACTAAGACTCTTATTTTTTTCAAGGTTCTTGGGTTTTGTTTTGGTTTTTTTGAAAGTTAAATGCAAAAAACGAACGAGATTTTCTTGTCTGAAACTTCTAATGAGAGTGTGTTCATTTTTTTAGAACTCTCGGTTCATGAAAGGTCTAATGACAATAACTCGACATCACAGGCGCAGGTTCGGAAATGATGTTTCCGGATGAGAAATCTTTCAATAACAATAACTAAGTTTTCAAACGTGAATACATGAAATCACGGAAATATTACCATGAAATATTAAATTAGCATTAACATATTTTTACAGAAAAAACATGATTTTTGATTTTTACTTTTACTGTATTTGCTTAATTGTATTTGTGAAGATATCACCAAAACAAAAACAAGAAAATGTATTTCCAATACCCTCATGTTCGAGTAAATTCGCAAGAGAAAGATAGGTTGTGATTGTGATTGTAATTGTACAGTCTTTTATTAATATAAAGATTCAGAAAGAAGATTTTCTTTTCTTGATCAATATTTTCCTTTTCCTTTTCATCAGAATTGGAAAATTATGATTATGGTTATGAGATTATTGTGCATACGGTGCAGTCTAGGTCCTGATTTGACACAGTCAAAGGAGTAATGTAAAATCCCGACTCCGACCTAAAAGTGAAAAAGAGAAAGAGTACTTAAAAAATGAGCAAAAAAGTGTTTTTTTTAAAGTGATGAACAATACAAAAGCAGTCAAAAGACGGTGAGCAAACAACTTATGCTGATGATGTGTCCTAAAATCTGCAAATACAACTAAGTCTAGGTCTAAGATTATCATTATCATTATCCTTTCAAATATAATATATCACACTATTTATTACCTATTACTTTTTTCATTTAGCAGTAGTACTTGATGTCGGTTATTCCCATCGCCGTTTTCACGGTGATTGTTAGAACTATCAAAGTCTTTCCATATCCATCCGAGGATGTGCTGATAGAATATGACAAAGACTCAGGCTCAGACTCAGGCTGAGGGATATTTATTGTGAGACCCTGAAACTGAGTCTTAGTAGACACATCCGCATCTACACCAGGCAATGTCAACGTCAACGACTGTTCAGACTCAGTATCAAGCCTAGTCCTAGTCCCAGGTTCAGGCTCAGGATCAGACGATTCCAGTGCCAGTGGTTTGAGTTCGATATATTGAACTTGAACACCTTCACCTTCACCGTCACGATCCTCATTTCCAAAATTAATAGAAGTATCCATTTTCACAGATTCATCACACCCACACCATCTGCATCTGTAACTTTTATTATCGCAAGATGCTGGTGTAAGTGAAGACGAAGACATTTTTAATTTTTTCTTTTGGAGGCTAATATTATATTGTATTGTGTGTCAAAATCAAAATCTTCTTGAGAATATTTTCTGAAAAGACTTTTGAATGTCAAAGTCAAATGATCACTTGAAGATGACGACAACGACAATGGCAACGACTATTACTGTTATGGTCACGGTCACGGTCACGGAATTGATGTTGATGAGATGAGAAGGAGAAGTGTTTTAAAAAGCTACCTACCAATACACTCTCTCGAGGAAGAAGAATAGTTTACGCACGCGAGTGAACTTTAACCCCAAGACAGCTTTCCTTTCCTGATTTTAATCTTACACACCCTCTTTGAACTTGAGAATATACAACACACACCAGCATTTCGTCAATTATATTCCTATTCCTATTTTTTCAAATTTCAAAACTGCAAATGCAAAAGCATAACAAAATATGATTTGTTTTATAATTCATTCGCATTCAATTTTAAAAACCTGATAATAGAATAATGATAGATTTCTCAACATAAGATATTTATCCGAAGATAAGATAAGGATAAGATGACAAGCATCAAAATTAGTATTATAAATAAGTGTTATATACAATAGAGTTAGTAAGACTATTTCATGTGTTGATTATATCATTGCAAATCTTTTCAAAATATAATCACACAAACATCACAATTCTTCTATAAACCAAATAAAAATAAAAAATCTGTGTTAGTTTAGTTTTATGCGAGAGAAACATATATTTGACATTAAATTCATATCAATATCAATATCTCAAAAGAAAAACGATTTGAATACCCTCTTTTGACAGATACTTCCATATTTGAATGAGAAAAGCATTAAAAAGAAAAAGTTTTAGAAAAGCTTAAAAAGTATGAGAATGTGTTAACAGTGGTCTGAATATAACTATACAATCATCATCATCATCGTCTTTATCTTCATCTACATCTTTCATCTTTTCAGTTTCAGTTGCTGTTACTGTTGCTGTTACTGATGCAGGTGCAGACATTTTTGCTGTTACTGGTGTTTCAATTTTTTCACATCTATGATTTCTATTTCTATTTCTATTCTTAGACATAGATCTAGATTTATATGATCTTCTCATATTAACTATTAAGTTTGTTACATTTATCTACAACACTTTTGCTTTCGATTTTTTCTTCTCTGATTTCTCCTTTTGCCAGATCTAGCTTTTCTCATCTTAAGTTTGTTATAAAATATGATAGCAAAAAAGACAAGAAGGAAGAATATAAATTTGAAATGATGTTGATAATATTCCACTTTCACTTTCACTTTTTCTCTCAGTTGTTATAAACATTAATATTATCCAAAGAATTCAGCAATAACTCGAGAAAATATAAAGTTAATTCCGAGGTCGTTTACTATCTTGATGGTGAGCAGTGATTAACACAATCCTTTTCATCTACATTAACCGCAAGCGTGTGAAATCATATGAATACAAAGAAGGTAAACGTAATGTCTCATGCGCGAGCATAGCCATCATGATCATGGTTATGAATGACTATCAGTAATAATAGATTTACTTTCACCTTTAACCCAGGATTTAGCTTTCCATCAGTTCTGTCTCTATCCTTATCTTATCTTGAGATTGAGAGCAAGAGCGTGTAATGTTTAATAGAATATAGAAAAATATTTATATTTATACTTCTTCTTTCTCAAAAGAAGAAAAAAATCAACCTATCGTCTAACGTTAACGAGTACGTGTGCGTGTAAACTATGCGTTAAATAGAGTAGAGCGTGAGCGTGAGAAACTGAAAATAGAGCGCATATTCCCGTTTCTTCAAATTTTTCAAAAGCTTCTATTCTGAAACTGAAAATTTATCTTTAGGTTTAAGTATAGGTACTAAAATTTCAGCTTCAATTCAAGATCAAGATCAACATTAACTAAGACTAAGATTCGACCTCGTTCATCATTATTGAAGTAGGCATAGGCTAAGCATAAACTTAAACGTGAAAGCAAAATTAACAAAAATTTAATTTTCAAACTGAAACTTTTAAATTTCTCATACGGTTGAAGTGTAACAATACTTCACGAGAAATTGTTATTGCTGTCGATATTGATATCAATAGGTGATATTAGGATTAGGAACTTTTAGTTTTCTTGTTAAGTTTATATTATACTACAGAACATTAACATTAACATCAACGAAAATGGAAATACGGGGAAATGGAAATGTGTTTCTATTTTACGTTCATTTGATAAATATAACTAGAAACAGAAATACCATTCTTCTTTTCTTAGTTAGGATTTGACTGTCAACGGGGAAATGGAAATGTGTTTCTATTTTACGTTCATTTGATAAATATAACTAGAAACAGAAATACCCTTCTTCTTAGTTAGGATTTGACTGTCAAGGTAGAAAAAAGTAAAAGTATTTCTTAACGTAACGTAAACGCGGATGTAATACGGTCTTAGATGTAAAACATGTTTAACGTTAACTCCACTTTCATTTCACTACTTTACAGTAGCAAAAATATTTTTGAAAGTTGACATTTCAGCTGAAATATACAAACGTTTAACCATGAAATTACACGTACACGTCAGATGTCTTCCTCTCCCTATTTTTTCATTGACTTTATTATAATTAAACGTATGTTATGTGATCCCGGTTCCTGTTATTTCCATCGCTATCACTATCAAATATAGAAAGACAAGACGAGGATGTTTGTTTTTGTTATTTTGTTTTTATTATTCAACCTCATTGTTAGTTTTAGTTGATATCATTTTCAAGGTTGCTTTCAGAATAAGAACATTGAGATTTTGTAGTCTGGAAGAGTTTAGGATGATCAATACAATTGATCGCTCACGATTTTGGATATCTTTTTTGATGTCACTTATCGTAGTATTGATAATCCGGATTTCATCCTGAGACAAGACCTTTAGAACACTTCTCCTTGTGAGACTTCGTAGCCAGGAAGCTTCAAGATTTTTGAGAATTCTTTCAGCATGTTTCCAGTTTTCTTCAACTTCTAGACCGTAATTCAGAGATTCTGATGGTAACGGTATCAGCATCCTGTTTCCAGAATAATAATAAGAATTTAAAACAATATAATAATGCTAGCTGTTCTATAACGTGTAACAGACGCAGGCTTAATCAGTAAAACCTTAGACTTAGTATCTCTAACTCTAACTTTCATCAAACTAAAACATTTTTAAGTCTAAGCTCAAAAATGTCGGAATTCTGTTCTTTTTTATGGATACTTGCTGTTATATTGGATCTAGAATTTTATGTTGAAACAAAAATGGAGTAAATTTGATAATAGCTCTCTAGAAAGTCAAACCTAATGTTAATGTTAAGTTATAAAAACAGTTAGGTTAGAATTAGACACAACACGAAATATTCAAGAGTTGAAAATTTTGATCTTAACTTTACCTTGCTCCTTGCTCTTTTACAAGTAAACTAAGAGTATTTCTTCGTAAAGTCGGAAAGTAAACGCGCGACATTATCGATAGTAGGTGTTGGTAATATGATACTTTGACACATGGATTGAACGCGACCGTGACAATAACGATAACACACTAGCATGTGCTTCCTCATAATCGTTAACACCAACACCGGGATAGTTTCCTCTTATTCGTCAACTAACGACTTGCACTTGCATATTACTATATCTGCACGTTCACTATTACTATCAGCAAAATAATAGACCCGTGGTTCAAGAAAATTAATGAAAAAAGACAATAAGAAGAAGACATTTTAAGTGTATAACGATTAAAATATTCTTTTATTAATCGCTCAAGCTCAAAGATTTTTTAAAAGAAAAAACACAAAAAGGATCTTGCTCTTTCTTTACTATCATATATTTACAAGTATGAGTTATCAAATCAAAGTAGTTTTAAATTTGTGATTCATATTCATCACAAGACCAAGCAAAGATGTTGCAGCTATTGAATAAGTAGTTAATATCGATGTTAAATGATTAACTATTCACATGCACATACCAGAAAACAGAATATTACGTCTACGTTTACGTTATAGCTTTTAGACTTCTAGTTTTTCAGATAAAAGATAACAATAAATAGTCTTATCATGATAAAACTATTGAAAGGGAAAGGGATAAGAATATAAAATTGTTTACATTTTTTGCAAAAATTTCCAATTAGAGACAAACATACATTTTAATTTAACTTCACCATTTTACAATTTGACCGGTCAAAACGAAAACAAATGCAAACATGTGCATCTTCTTGTTCCCATTTTATCATTAAACTTGCTAAAGGAATGAGACTTAAATACTTATTCTTATTTTGCATAATTTACTTGCTACAATCTAATTACGCAAGTGAATGACCGGTCTAGGATTAATCCTCCGTGGTAGTGGTAGATAGACGGTTGTATTTTTGTTTTGAAATATTCCGGCTTGAGGACGTCTGTTCGAACGAGCACGGTCTTGAACTAATCCTGACCTCCGATGAAGATGAAGATAACCGTGAATACTTTATGTTTGACGGGTTCTGTTTCGCCAGCTCTTCGGGTATAACCGGTACGCATGATCCTGAATTGAGACCCATACCGAACCATGTAAATCCTTTAACACCATCTGATCGTCTGAGCAAATCTCTCTTGAATAGATAACTTGCAAGGGTCCACATCCATATAGACGAGCTCGTGGGCTGTAACGATTGAGATATCTCTTCAGGTTTGGGATTAACATGATCAGGACCAAGGTCGACGTCTTCGAATTCCGGATCCGATTCCGTGTCCTCGATCTGTGTTTTGCCTTCGATTAATTGATTTTTGTCCTCGGTGGTGTGTGTTTTGACCTCGCGTTCATACATTGAGGTCATTTTATTTGCTAACCTTATCATCCAGTCCATGTGATGGCCAATGTGTTTACTGTAGCAAGCTGGAATGCAGAAACGTTATGATTAATATTAAAATATATTGAAAATTTTACATTTCTCGTTTCTTCTTTAATTGGGTTTTTGTTTATGAAAGCAACATAATATCGAGATCGAGGCTACCTCGATAATATGAATATCGAGACATATAGCCCTAGCCTTATACGGA
>JAIXOW010000353.1 GCA_027486615.1 Oxalobacteraceae bacterium
TAAGATGTAATAAGATAAATTTATCATTACATTGCACGAAAACAGAAAATATTAAACAGACAAAGATTAATTAAAAGAGAAAGTCCCTAAACTCCATTAATTTACGTTTGTTACTGCTTCGAGCAGATTTCTTCTTGGTTCTCCAAGTCAACGATGTCTCGATCGATTGCGAGTTGGATGATCTGAAAAGCTATCATTTCACAACGAACAAAGGAAAAAAGATAATGGAACTGAAGTGGAAAGAAGTCATCCAGAAGAAGCAGCAAAAAATTATCTCTTCCTGTCTCAGTGCTTTCAACTAAATTAAGAGACAATTAACGATTACAAGGGCATTGAATACCAATGTGTTCATTTTTCAACGAAAAAAATCTTATTTTGACATTATCAAACGTCTCATTAAAAATAAAGCAGACCATTTGACCGTCTTTGATGAATGGAATGAAGAAAAAGAAATGTGGCGGTGAGTTTAATAAAACCTACGCCACATAATTTTTAGTTTTGTTACGAAAAGTATCATTAATTTCGTTTTTTGCTCGTTTCAAAGAAGAGATAAAATAAACAATTGCTGCTGCAAAGGAGGATTCATCAACGCCATTAGGGAGTCGGAAGTCTACAAAACAGACAAGTAGCATTCAGTACTAAAGTACAGTAGTAAAAAAATTTTACACTGCTTTGATCAAATGACTTTCCAAGAAAGATGAGATTGAGATTGGAAGAGATTTTGAATTGAAGAGACCTAGAACGGTCAAACTACACATTGTTCAAGCAAGAACTCGAGAAACAGACCACATCAGAATGAACTTTTATCGCAACAAGATGCTGAAAAGTCACTAAGTCACATCGACATTTTGTCAACTAACATCAGGTGGATGAACCGCAATGGAACTTGCAAGCATCACATGATCTTTAAAAATGACCTGAAAAAACTACTTGTCTATTCCGACACGGCCATGGTGTCGGAATTATTACTGGAATGGAAGCAATTTTTCGACTGATTTACTTAAAACTCAAAATGCTCTCAATTTTGTTAATTTTTCATCATCTCTGCTCAAGAAAAAATGATTATTCACAAGTTGCAACTTTCGGTTCATCAAAAACAAAAATGTTTTATTGAAAAAGTTTCACTGAGAATCAAATGAACATATTTTTGACTGTCGGCAAAAACTCAAAGTATGCAAACTAGAGAGTTAAAGTCTTTATTTTTTACTAACTCTTCAAAGCTTCGGAGGCTTCGAACTTTCTTTCTTAAATGCTCATCAATGTTTATGATTTTTCATTATCTCTGCTCGATAAAAAATAATTAAGAATTAATTGATATTGCCAAATATCTTATTGAAAAAGAGCAGACTTGTAAAATTTCTTGCATAAAAAGGAAATCATTAGAAAAAAATAAGACAAGGAAAAATGTGGTTTTATGTTGACAAAGGAAAGACCATTTTTCAAAACCTCAAGTAGCATGAGCTTGATTATTAAGTCGGTTTTTACATTTCCGAAGAAAGAATTCATCGCTAAGGTCATCTTCCGAAAAAAATAGCCTTCATGACATTCTCAGTAGGTCTCAAACACATTTCAAAAAATTGGAACCATTGTAGGAACCCAGGTCTTCGAAAAGTTTTTTGTTTTTTTCAACGATGCAGAAAAAAGCAACATAAAAAACCTAGTGAAGAAGATCAAAAATGATTCCTTAACAAAGTCGAATTAACGTTTTTCACCAACTGCAAATATCAAAGATCAGCAGAAAACAATTTGCACAACGTGCAAAAAGTTAAATGATCCTTGAAAATATCAATTTCTCCTTACTGTCGTCAATTCCTTAGAGAACTTGATAATTTCAACAATAATTACACAATAATTTCATAATTCTGTTTGTGTCGCAATGACTATAAACAGTCAGAAATTCTTGAATTCACCCACACAAACATGAAAATCATGTTGGAAGTGAAAAATTACAAGAAAAATAAAAAAATTAAAAAGTCATGCTTAACGGTTTTGTGGTCATACTCTCAGAAAAAAATGACCGGTCAATTGGTCAAACATTGGTCAACATCTCCACGGTGGATGAAAATCAACAAAGATTGATCAATATAAAGGAATACCTTAAAACGGTAAACATAAGAATAAATAAAATGCTTTTAATGCTCTAATATCAAATCAAATAATCTCCTTTGTTAACAAGTTTGAGAAGCTTGGATTAGAATCTTTGAATCATTTAGTTTTGGTGAGCCCTCTTATTGACTGATTATTTATCTGCAATGTGGTTGTTATATTTTTAAACCAAAAATTATTATTATTCATGAATTATTTAATCAATTATTAGATATTTTAAATAATTAAATATTAATTATTATTGTAAATAATTGTACATTTTAAACTCTGTGATTTAGCTCTGGAAAATTCTTTTCATTTCTTTAATGACTGGAAAACGAAAACAGTTGTCACAAAATTTGACAAAAAAGGTCTTAAGAATCAAAAAGGATGAGTATCGATCCCATTATCCATATAGAATTGTCTTGAACAAGCGAGTTCCCGTAGAAGTTTTATTCAGGGAAGTCAATTTTGTGTTATAACATTATGTGTACTCAAAATGTCTTAATAATTTTAGAATAAATAAAAAATCAAATTTTAAATCCTCATAACTTTCAGCAATAAGACAACATTCTCTGCATTGAAGTGTGTATTTTCTTTTCATTTTAATGTATTCGTTTGTTATCACCTTACAGTTTTCCCCCAAGCATTCGATCTGTTCAATAATATGCCCAGGTACTTGATGCTCAATGCTTTTGTTATATGTAAAGACAATTTCATTGTAAAGGTTTTTTAAACTTTTCAAGTAAAATTCTGGAACAAACTCAACCATTTTTCTTTCTTTTTTTTCAAACATGTTGAATAAAAAGCAAAAACTTTGATGTAATGAAACTTCTACAACGTAACGTGATTGCTCAATTCCAAACTTAGAAGGGAAAATAAAAACACAAAGTGTTTGACTAAATCACAGAGTATGTAAAGTTAATTTAACATTATTTTTAAACAAGAAAATGTGTATCTTACCTTCCAATTCTGCGACGAAACTGGACGATTGGAGAAAAGGGTTCACCCTCTTAAACCTTTTTCTCTACTCAAAGCCGAGACGGTCACTTTGTAAGCTACACCGATAATCTCAGGATGCGAAAATTTAAATAGAAGGAAAAGAATACAGCTTAATTCAAATTAATTACACTTTGCACTTGTTGAGGGTGAAGCGGCCATTCTATAAAAACGTGAGGCCATTTTCTGCTTTTCGCGAGTTATTCTTTTAGCGGATTGCGTACGCGACAACAGGTCCGCATATTTTTTGAGCGGAGCCGACGTGCGCACGCTTGGTACCGTTCAATAAAGAGAGTCGATAGATATTACAGACAGATAGAAAGCGTCGTATTCTTCCGTTTCGTTTTGATGCAACGATCTTCTTTATCGACAGGCACATCAAACAAGTTTTTCCCCTCGCCGTTTTACCAATGTTTTAAACTTTTGACGAATTTGTGCCAATACTCCTTCTGAGGCAAAAAAATGAATTGCTGACTGTGTTTGAGGGTTCAAGTTTTATTCTAGTTGCGATCGTAACAAAAACGGATATTCCATTTACGGAACTGTCGAGATCATCAAAGAGGAACTCCGTTTCCAAATTGCGCTCAACATTTACTACGAAAAGGCGAAACGTGTTGTCGACATTGTGGACGAGCCCGAAAGCTGCGTGGACTTTCAGAACTTAGGTGCTTTTGTACAGCAGCGCGAATTTCGAAAAGAAATTGGAGCGGTATTTTAAAAAGGTCGTCTGTAAGGAAGTCTCCGAGGCGGGGGTAAAAACGCGTTTGCCACTATATTTGTCGTTCCCTGCTTAAACTGTCCTTGTATTATTTGAGAGGGACTCAACCTTTTGGCAAAAGTCGTTTTTTCGTGTTCAGGATCGCCTGGCCACATAGAAGGTAGCGATTAAAAGTGAAGTTTCTGAACAATTATAGACAATTAA
>JAIXOW010000048.1 GCA_027486615.1 Oxalobacteraceae bacterium
ATAGGCGTGCCCTTATTCGCAGAGTGATGTTCTGCTGTGACAGTACTTTGAATTGGTAGATAACCAGATAAGCACATTAGACCTGCTAATTTTTGTGGGAAGCGTAATCCAGTTTGTAGTGTCATAGCACAGCCTTGTGAGAAACCTGCCAGAATAATTTTTTCTGCGCTAATGCCTCTTTCGATTTCACGCTCTATTAAAGCTTCAATTTGTTTTTGTGATTTTCTTAAACCTGCATCATCTTCTTTGCGCACTAAATCCATAGCTAAGATGTCATACCAAGCAGGCATGACATAACCACCATTAATCGTAACCGGTATGCTTTCTGCATTTGGAAAGACGAAGCGTATTCCAGGACAGCCAGCTAAATTCAATTCGCGTACGATAGGTACAAAGTCGGAGCCATCGGCGCCGAGGCCATGCATCCATATCACAGCAGCAGAGGGATTTTCGTTGGTAGTGACTTCTATGCAATCGAGGTAGGCGTGATCTGACATGACTGAGGGTGAGTGAAATGAAAATGTTTATTTGATTGTTAGTGATTAGTTTTTAGTTCTTATCGCTGATTTAGGTCGAAAAACTTTGCAGACTGCTTCATGTGTTTCTATATAAGGGCCACCTATTAAATCTATGCAATAAGGAACGGCAGCGAAGATGCCAGAGACCAGTGATTTACCTGATTCATCTTTTAATCCTTCTAGTGTTTCTTTAATTGACTTAGGTTGACCTGGTAAATTCATGATTAAAGCAGCGTGATCAGATGTTTCACGAATCACGGCGACTTGTCGTGAGAGGATGGCAGTAGGAACAAATTTCAAACTGATCTGACGCATTTGTTCACCAAAGCCTGGCATTTCACGTGTGCCCACTGCTAGAGTTGCTTCAGGAGTGACGTCGCGTCTTGCTGGGCCTGTACCACCGGTGGTCAGTACGAGATCGCAACCACATTCATCGACTAGCTCAATGATAGTTTTTTCAATCACAGGTTTTTCATCGGGAATTAAGCGCGTTTCCATTTGCCATGGACTACTTAAGGCAGCGCTAAACCACTCACGCAATGCTGGTACACCTTGATCTTCATACACACCACTAGAGGCACGATCAGAAATTGATACTAAGCCTATAATTAATTCATCAGGATGGGTTCTCGTCTTCTTCATGATCAGCAGATTCTTCTAAACGTTGAGCTTTTGTATCAGCCTGTAGAGATTTTAATAATTGATAAATTTCACGATAGGCTTTAGGAGGTTTATTCTCACTCACTTCTTTTCGTGCATTGCGTATCAGTGTACGAAGATGTTGTCCATCAACCTGCGGGTGGCGTGACAGTAAGAGAGTCAGCGCTTCATCATCTGCGAGTAGTTTGTCACGTTGACGTTCGAGTGCGTGTAATGCTGCAGTTTCTGCTTTTGATGCACCTTTCCAGCTATCGATAGTGGCTTGAATGACAGCGACTTCTTCTTCATTCAAACTGCGCATTTTTTTTCCGACATATTGCAGTTGTCGACGTCTGCCTTCGTGATCTTTGATTTGTTGACATTCTAAAATAGCATCACGTACATCTTCAGGCATGGGAATGCGCTTCACGCGATCACGCGCTTCTTCAACTAATTCAGAGCCTAATTTTTGCAACGCGGTCATTTCGCGCTTGAGTTGAGATTTTGAGGGGCGTTCGTATTTTTGCTCAAATTCGTTGGATTGGAACCCGACAGCGCCTCGATTTGGGTTAGGCATATTCAGTTGATCTCTCTGATTTTTCAAACGCCTGTATGATAACTCTTTTGACTCACTAACCCAGAAACGTCTCCATGAAACAAGCCATTTTTACCCATACTCAGGATCAGTTAAAACAGATTGCCCGTGATGTCTTGCGTTTTGCGCAAGAAAAAGGGGCGAGTGATGCCGTTGTCGAGATTAGTGAAGGTGAAGGTTTATCGGTCACAGTGCGTAAAGCGCAGGTTGAGACCATAGAGCAGAATAAAGATAAAGGAATTGGTGTCACTGTGTACTTAGGACAGGGCAAAGCAATTCGTCGTGGAAATGCCAGTACTTCGGATTTTTCCACCTCTTCTTTGCGCGATACGGTTGACGCGGCTTATAACATTGCGCGTTTCACTGCAGAAGATGATTGCGCTGGTTTGCCTGAAGAAGCTTTCTTTGAGCGACATCCACAAGATTTACAGCTTTGTTACCCGTGGTCTGTAACGGCAGAACAAGCTGTCGAGATTGCAAAGAAAATTGAAGGTGCTGCCTTTGCAGTAGATAAACGCATTACTAATAGTGAAGGTGCAAATGTCCATACGCAGCAATCACATTTCGTGTTGGCGAACTCACGTGGATTTATCGGTGGCTATCCTTATTCCAGACATTCCTTATCAGTGTCACCCATTGCAGGTAAGGGCAACAATATGCAGCGTGATGATTGGTATTCCTCTGAACGCAATCCACAGCATTTAGCAAAACCAGAGGCGATAGGACGTTATGCTGCGGAACGTGCTCTATCACGTTTACATGCTCGCAAACTCGATACACGTAAATGTCCAGTTTTGTTTGAAGCACCGATTGCAGCAGGTTTATTAGGCGCCTTTGTACAAGCTGTTTCTGGTGGTGCTTTATATAGAAAATCGACTTTCTTACTTGACTCATTAGGTACTTCAGTATTTGGATCCGATATTCAAGTAGTAGAAGATCCACATTTGGTTGGCGCAGTCGGTTCTGCACCTTTTGATGAAGAAGGTGTCAAAACACAGCGTAGAGAAGTAGTGAAAGATGGCGTATTACAAGGTTATTTTTTATCCACTTATTCTGCACGCAAGCTAGGCATGCAAACAACGGGTAATGCAGGTGGTTCGCATAATTTGCAGATCACGTCTGTGAATACCAAGGCGAGTGATAACTTCAAAGCCATGCTAAAGAAATTAGATACTGGTTTATTGGTCACAGAACTAATGGGGCAGGGTGTGAATTATGTAACGGGTGATTATTCTCGTGGCGCATCCGGTTATTGGGTGGAACGCGGCATTATTCAATATCCGGTAGAAGAGATTACGATTGCAGGTAATATGAAATCTATGTTGAAAGATATTGTTGCTATTGGTTCTGATACGCTGATTCGCGGCACTAAGAAAACAGGCTCTATCTTGATAGGTAATATGACTATCGCAGGCTCATAAATTCGCATAGAAACTACTTAAAAATTTAACTAGAACTTTTTATCGGACTTTGCATAAATTATGCAGAGTCCGATTTTTTATGCGGCATTGTTTTTTCTCAATTGAGAGATCGCAAGTAAAGCGCTTATTATTTTTCTTGAACAGAAATTTTTTTAGTTAGCCATGCAATGATAATTAGGATAAGTGATGCATTTTATTTGTAATTGATGTGCTTATACGACATTCCTTTTTCATATCTATAAACTCGGTAATCAATAGAAATTTTACTTTCTTATGATGTCATCTTTCTGATACTGCGCATAAACAACAAAGCATCATTACTATCAATTTGGTATTGCTGCTATCTAAATACCAATCCTAGAATTGCAATTGTTTTAACAAGCACAGTTTGTATGCAGCGTGATGATTCGCGTTTCATGCAACGCATTGCTAAAACATTTCGCTAATAGGAGACAACTCAATGGAACGTCGTTCGTTTATTACAAAAGCTGCTGCTGGTATCGCAGTTAGTGCACTCGCAGCTCCCGCAATTGCGCAAGGTAATCCCACCATTCATTGGCGGCTAGCTTCTAGTTTTCCTAAGTCACTGGATACTATTTTTGGTGTGACTGAAATTTTTTCAAAACGCGTAGCTCAACTAACTGATGGAAAATTTCAAATTCGCTGCTTCCCAGGTGGAGAGATCGTACCTGCACTACAAGTCATGGATGCGGTACAAGCAGGTACTGTAGAAATGGGTCACAGTGCTTCTTACTATTATTTTGGCAAGGATCCTACCTTCGCATTTGATTGTGCTGTGCCATTTGGTTTAACTGCACGTCAACAAACAGCATGGTTTGATCAGGGCGGTGGTCGAGAATTACTACGTGAATTTTTTCAGGAATACGGCATTATCAATTTCTTGGGTGGTAATACCGGTTCGCAAATGGGTGGCTGGTTCCGTAAAGAAGTGCATACACCAGATGATTTATCGGGATTGAAAATGCGTGTTGGTGGTTTTGCGGGTCGAGTGATGCAACGCTTAGGTGTCGTACCTCAGCAAATTGCAGGAGGTGATATTTATCCTGCGCTTGAAAAAGGAACCATTGATGCTGCGGAATGGATAGGTCCTTATGATGATGAAAAATTAGGATTTAATAAGGTCGCACCTTACTACTACACACCTGGTTGGTGGGAAGCCGGTGCACAGCTTTCATTCTATGTAGGTATTAAAGAATGGGAAAAACTGCCTAAGCTTTATCAACATGCCTTAGAAGTCGCAACCTATGAAGCACACATTACTATGCAAGCAATGTACGATGCGCGCAATCCTCAAGCGTTAGCACGTTTGTTGAAGAACGGCGCAAAAATGCGTAGCTACTCTAAATCGATTATGGATGCGTGTCATAAGTCTGCGACTGAAGTGATGAATGAAGAAGCCAGTAAAAATGCAAAATTTAAAAAAATCATGGAGCCATGGAAACGCTTCCGTCAAGATCAAAATCAATGGTACTCAGTGGCAGAGGCACCAATACAAAATTATTTGATTAGCCGTAAATAAATAGCAGATAAGTTTATTCAACTCAGCTATAGCTAGCTGATAATCAATAAAGCAGGAGGACATTGTTCTCCTGCTTTTTTTTATTTTCTAGCGATTAATATGAATTAATTTTGTGAGGTTATATGGATAGATTCACGCAGTCATGGTTAGCTCGTTCCGCATCTTGGTTAGTACCCAAAGAATATGAATCTGCGATAAAGGAAAATAGTCAGCAACACATACAAGAAACGCTACAGCATTATGAATATTCAAAATTATTAGAATTTTTACAAAATCAAATAGAAAAAAATGCAGATGGTATTGCGAATATTTCAATTGCAGCAGGTCCCTTATGCCATGATTTAACGGACGAACAAAAAACCGTCTGGTCTCAAGTTACACAAACGATTAATAAACAGTTTAAAGATTCAGGTATAGCGATACGATTTAATTTACATGCTAATCAAGGGAATGAAACCGACATAAAGAAAAATGAATCAAATTATCCGCCTCACTCTATCTTGCTAGAGCATTGCAATAATAGCCAGCCTATACAGCATCGTGATGCAAGTAGCCATCATATTTTCAATATGCCTACCCACCTCAGTAATGAAGAAGGTTCAAGAGAACTGGCTTTGTATTTAAGAACTTATTTACATACTACTCACAATGACACAGCAGTACTAGGACAATTGCGCGATCCATTAAATACCTATAAAAATTTGCATCCCGATATACGTGAATCACTGTGTAATCCTATTGCCCATGATTTTGATACTACTTCAATTTTGTCCACAAAACAGCAATGTAGTGATCATGGCTATATAGAGCGTGCTTTTATTTTTGGTGAACGTTCTGAGAAATTAGGCTACTTTGATGAAGGTGCGATTAAATGTATTTTTCCAGATTCGATTGAAGGATATGAGTTGTGTGTAAATCAAACTACTGAGGCAGTCTATCAGTGGATAGAAAATAATTACAGTGCGAAAGTAGCAAGTAGTTTTAGTGCTGCATTTATTAAAGAAATCACTCAGCAAGTACTAATGAACGGCGTAGCAAGATTAGATTTATCGTCAGAACAGCGTGATATTGCTCTCGCTTCCGTAAAAATAATTGCTTCATTATTGCAATGCTCAGTATTGGTTGGAGGCGGATTACCTCTCGTTGCAACAGCGACGATGATGACTGCAGCTGAATTATCAGGAAGTAAAACACTGCAATCAATGACGAATTTACTAGGCGAAGCAAATTTATTGCAACTGATGTTGCAACTCATACGGGGAAATAGTTTCGCCCTTATTGCGATTGGTACGGCTTTTACGGGTAAGTACGCTGGTATCGCAGTGGGTGGTGGGTTGAATCAAATATTCGATTGTTTTGTAGCGATGACTAAACAGCAGCGTAAGCATCATCTAGAAGCACTAAACCAGCTACCGGGTTTCATTACTCATAGTCCCTTATCTCATGCTGCCCAATTCGTGGCGCAACAGACACCGGGCAGCGTTCAGACATTTTTGAAATCAGCGGGTACTACACTGTCATCTTTGGATAAAACGCTAGCAATGGGAATTGAGCGCTATGTCAATTTACATTGCCTTACAAGCTATTTGTGGCGCGTTGAAGAGGAGAGCTCAGCAGAGCATGAGATTATGAAAAAATTAGATACGGTGATGGCTTTGAATAATTTAATAGTGGGTGATTCATCTGAATCTTTGGTGGAGTCAACTCAGCTAAGTAGTAGTTATGGCACTGGATTCAATGCTGATAAAACAGAAGATGTAACGTAGTTTTATATAACAAATACAGAAGCTGTTAATTGAATAAAAAGAGGGAAGCTAAGCTTCCCTCTTTTTTACATTTAATACAGTTAAATAGTTTTATATGACTTTCATACAAAGACTTATTGACTCTCTTTTTTGCTTGGTTCTGGATCGACCTCTATAGAAAAGTCAATGGCAATTTTTTCAGCATCAAAATCAGTGTTGCTAGGGAGATCGATCTTGAGTTCAATTTTCTCTTTCATATCAGTTTTGCTGTCTACAGAAACCAGATTAGGAAAGAGAATAATTAAGGCAACCATTAAGACTTGTATGATAACAAAGGGTACTGCTCCCCAATAGATATCGCTAGTCTTAATTTCTTTGGGTGCGACTGAGCGTAAATAAAATAAAGCAAATCCAAATGGTGGGTGCATAAAAGAAGTTTGCATATTTACTGAGAGTAGTACACCAAACCAAATTAAATCAATGCCCATTTTGTCTGCTACAGGGCCGACTAATGGAACAAGAATAAAAGCTAGTTCAAAGAAATCTAAGAAAAATGCGAGCACGAAAAATAAGATATTGACTGCGATAAGAAATCCAGCATTACCACCTGGTAGAGAAGTGAGTAAGTGTTCAACCCAAAGATCACCATTCACACCACGAAAAACCAAAGAGAAAACACTAGATCCAATTAAAATAAATAAAACAAAGCAAGATAACCGTGTGCTTGAGTTCATTGCTTGTTTAAGTAGATCCCAACTTAATCTGCGATTTAATACCGCCAGAATTAAAGCACCAAGAGCGCCTAATCCGCCGCCTTCAGTTGGTGTAGCAATGCCAACAAAGATCGTGCCTAGCACTAAAAAAATCAGAGCCAGTGGTGGCACTAGGGCTAGCACTACTTTTTCAGCCATACGTGATAAAAGATCTAGCTGAAATTTGCGATTCAATATGGCAGCGCTTAAAGCAAAGGCAACACCAACTACACCACTATAAATACCAATTTCATCGCTAGCGAGTTTGGTTGTTGTACTTAAATAAAATTTTCCAAATAAGTAGCTAATACCTATTGTCATGCCAATTAATACAAACAAAGACTGTGCGCCACTATCACCATTCTCTTGACGTAGATTGCGTGCTTCAAGTGGTAGAGCGGGTAAGGCTTGTGGTTTAAAGATTGAGATGCCAAAGATATAGAGCGCATACATGGCAGTCAGGCACAGTCCAGGTAAGAAAGCAGCTTGATACATGTCGCCCACTGAGCGTCCTAATTGATCTGCCATCACAATTAACACTATGGAGGGCGGAATGATTTGTGCCAAGGTTCCAGAAGCTGCAATCACACCTGATGCAATTTTCTTATCGTAGCCGTAGCGCAGCATGACGGGTAAGGAAATGAGTCCCATAGAGATAACGGAAGCTGCAACTACACCGGTGGTCGCAGCGAGTAATGCACCGACAAAAATTACGGCATAAGCAATGCCACCGCGCAGCGGTCCAAATAACTGCCCTATGGTATCGAGTAAATCCTCGGCCATACCTGAGCGCTCAAGGATTAATCCCATCATGGTAAAAAATGGAATTGCTAGTAAGGTGTCATTTGACATAATGCCGAATAATCGATTGGGTAGAGCTTGTAATAATTCAGGTTTGAGTAAGCCGACTTGTATACCTATCAAGCCAAAAAATAATCCGTTTGCTGCCAGTGAGAAGGCAACTGGGAAACCCGATAATAAAAATATAACCAGTGTGAAGAACATGACAGGCGCCATGTTCGCAATTAGAAATTCCGTCATGATGTTTTCTCAATTCATTAAAGTTGGTTCGCTGCTTTAATCGCTTGAATTTCATCTTCAGGCGTGACGGTTTGTTTTTCAAAAGCACTTAGTTCGACTTTGCCCGCCAAATAACCTAAGCGCTTAATTAATTCAGAAATGCCTTGTAGGGTCAGTAAGAAAAATCCTACGGGGATAAGTAATTTCGCTGGCCATACAATTAAGCCGCCCGCATTACTAGAAACTTCTTGATTCCTTAAGGATTCAACCGCATAAGGCGTAGCAAAATAGAGTATCAGTAGTGTGGTGGGTAATAAGAAGAAGGTGAAGCCAAATACATCTATCCATACTTGTGTACGTTTTGAAAATTTACCTACGATGACATCGATGCGTACATGTTCATTACGACGCAAGGTATAGGAAGAAGCAAGTAAGAAGATTGCGCTGAATAAGTACCATTGAATTTCTAGCCAAGCGTTTGAGCTGGTGTTGAAGGTATAACGTATTAATGCATTACCACTACAAATTACTACAGCGACTAATAAAGCCCAACTAATTGATAGGCCTATTTTTTCATTTAGTGCATCGATATATTTTGAAATTAAAAGAAGGGCAGACATGTTTTTCTTTCGTTTTAATGATTGGTGGTTGAAAGATATTTTTATTATTGAGGTGGTGAATCACCATTGCTGCCATCCGCTAATTTTAGAAAGTCTTAGAGCGGGGACAAAGGCTGGTGGGAATTTAGCTTGTCTCTGATGAGGAATTCAATACTGCTCTGTTACGCGATACTGTTTTATTTATCGATCATTGAAATGAATTTGCGCACTGATGTTTTATCGCAACGAGAAATCCCAATAAAAAAAGCATCCCAATCGTGAGATCGGGATGCTTAGTGTGTTGCAGAAGGTATTGAGTCTATTTATTGAATTTTGAAAAGTAGTTTAAGCCAGTAATTTTCGTAATCGTTGAATAGCGGCTTTTACCTGAGCAGGAGCGGCGCCACCTATATGATTTCTAGCAGCGACTGAGCCTTCTAGTGTTAAGACTGCATGAATATCTTCAGCTATTAATGGCGAGAAGGCTTGTAGTTCTTTGGTGGTGAGCTCAGCTAGATCGCAGTTTCGTTCTACACAATGACGTACTGCCATCGCAACTGCTTCGTGTGCATCGCGGAACGGCAGACCTTTCTTGACTAAATAATCAGCTAGATCCGTGGCAGTAGCATAACCTTGCAATGCAGCTGCACGCATAGCATCTGCTTTAACGTGTATACCAGTCGCCATATCAGCAAAAATACGCAGTGTATCTATCAGTGTGTCCGCCGTATCAAACAATGGCTCTTTATCTTCTTGATTGTCTTTGTTGTAGGCGAGTGGCTGTCCTTTCATTAAAGTCAATAAGCCAACTAGGTGGCCATTCACTCTGCCAGTTTTACCGCGCGCTAACTCAGGCACATCGGGATTTTTTTTCTGCGGCATGATGGAAGAGCCAGTGCAAAAACGATCAGCAATATCAATAAAGCCAACTCGAGGACTCATCCAGATAATCAACTCTTCAGATAAACGCGAAATGTGCGTCATGATCAATGCCGCTGCTGCACAAAACTCGATTGCAAAATCACGATCAGAGACAGCATCTAATGAGTTATGACAAACATCATCAAAGCCCAGAGTTTTTGCGACACGTTCACGATCAATCGGAAAGGTGGTACCAGCTAATGCAGCAGCACCTAGTGGTAAACGATTGATACGTTTTCTACAATCAGTTAAGCGTTCAGCATCACGACCAAACATTTCTACATAAGCCAACATGTGATGTCCAAAGGTGACAGGCTGCGCGACTTGCATATGCGTGAAGCCTGGCATGATGGTGTCAGCATGTTTTTCTGCCAGATCTACTAAGGCTAAGCGCAGATCACGAATTAATTTTTGTATGTCATCAATCGCAGCACGTAGATAAAGTCGGATATCTGTTGCCACTTGATCATTGCGTGAACGACCGGTGTGCAAACGTTTACCTGCATCGCCAACTAATTCAGTTAAACGTTTTTCTATATTCAGATGTACATCTTCAAGATCGAGTAACCACTCAAATTTTCCGCTTTTGATTTCTTCTAGAATCTGCTGCATACCGCGTTGAATGTCGGCATAGTCTTGTGATGAAATGATTTTTTGATGTGCCAACATCTCCGCATGTGCTAGCGAGCCTTGAATATCAACGTGAGCAAGTCTGTAATCAAAAAATACAGAAGCGGTATAGCGTTTTACTAAATCAGATACGGGTTCGGAAAATCGTGCGGACCATGCTTCATTTTTTTTAGAAAACTGTTCGGTCATATGATGTCTTTAGTAGTGTCTTAGGGTCGACTAGTCGTTAAATTGCTGAATTAGTTGAAATTATAAGGTAGCGCGCGTGAATCTCAGTTTTATTAACCTGTGTTGCGTAAACCTGCTGCGATACCGTTAATAGTGAGATGTATGCCTCGATGTACCCGTATATCTGCCTTTTTGCCGTCGTCTTTCCATGAGCGATGACGTTTAATCAGCTCTACCTGTAAATGATTGAGTGGATCAAGATAAGCAAAGCGATTTTTAATCGAGCGTGCCAAGGTTGGATTATTCGTTAATCTTTCACGTGTACCTGTCACTTGTGATAAACAATCATTAGTAAGTGAAAGTTCTGTTGATATGCGTTTGAAGATTAGATTACGCAATTTTTTGTCTGCGACTAAACCAGCATAGCGCGAAGCGACTGCTAAATCAGTTTTAGCAAGCACCATTTCCATATTCGCTAACAGGGTAGAAAAGAATGGCCATTCTTTATGCATGGCACGCAGTAGCGCGATTTTTTTGGTTTTACTTAGCAAGCTCTCTTGCTCTAGCCATGTAGAGATGGCGCTGCCAAAGCCATACCAGCCCGGAAGCAGTAAACGACATTGTCCCCATGAGAAGCCCCATGGAATAGCACGTAAATCTTCTATGCGTCGTGTTGATTTTCTGGAAGCAGGACGTGAACCAATATTGAGTTCAGCAATTTCAGCAATGGGTGTGGCAGCAAAAAAATAATCAGTAAAGCCCGGTGTTTCATAGACGAGATTGCGATAAGCGCGATAAGCGAGTTCAGATAGTTCTTCCATCACGCTTTCAAATTCAGCTAAACGCTTTGCGCGTTTTCCTTCTTTGATGGGGGGCATTAAACTCGCTTCCATCACAGCAGCAACCACTAGCTCTAAATTACGATGACCAATTTCAGGATTGGAAAATTTAGAGGCAATAATTTCACCCTGTTCTGTTAGTCTGAATTGACCATTCACTGTGCCACTAGGTTGAGCCAATATAGCTTCATGGCTAGGTCCACCTCCACGACCGACTGTGCCGCCACGCCCATGGAATAAACGTAGTTTGACTTGATGTTTGTTGAAAATTTTTACTAACTCTGTTTCAGCTTTATAGAGTTCCCAGTTTGATGTGAGAAATCCACCATCTTTATTCGAGTCTGAATAACCTAACATGACCTCTTGCAATTCACCTTGCTGACGAACGAGTGCACGTATTTCAGGGATGGATAGCAAGCCATCCATGATGTCAGCCGCTACACGTAAATCTGGGATGGTTTCAAACAAAGGAATAACCATGAGTTCTGCTTCTTGTTTGCCACTCTGTGTATCGGTAGAGAATAGACCGGTTTCTTTTTGCAGTAAAAATACTTCTAAGAGATCAGACACACTTTCAGTATGAGAAATAATGTAATTACGGATGGCTTTACTGCCGAATTGTTTACGTATGTTGCGCGCCATTTGCAAGATAGTTAATTCTGATTGTGTGAGATCTGAATAGCTTGTGTAAGGTGAGTAGAGTAGACGTGGCTGTTGTAGCTGACTTAGAAGTAACGAAATTTTTTCTTCTTCACTCAAGCTAGCATAATCTTTGGTAACGTTTGCTGCTTTAAATAATTCGGATAAAACTTGTTCATGCACATCAGAACTTTGGCGCATATCTAAGGTGGCGAGATGAAAGCCAAAAATTTGTACGGCACGCTGCAATGCATGAAGGCGTTTGCGAATTAAAGCAGTGCCATGATTAGCCGTTAGAGATGCAGCAATAATATCTAAGTCTTGTGAAAATTCTTCACTATGCGCGTAAGGCTCTAGCACACCGACTTCTTTACGTTGTATGGCGATGCCTAGTTTTCTAGCAGTGGCAGCAAGTCGTGCATAGACACTAATGAGTGCACGACGATAAGGTTCATCAGTGCGATGTGGTGAATTATCCGGTGAAGCGTCCGCCATTGCTTGAAGCGCAGGGCTCACAGCTACTAACAGGGTGGAGATAGAAAGTTCAGCGCCAAGGGTGTGAACTTCTTCACAATAAAAATCAAAAATCGTCGTCGATTGTCTTGCCATTGCCTGTGACATCGTGCCAGCATTCACATTCGGATTGCCATCTCTATCGCCACCAATCCAACTACCCATTTGCACAAAAGGTGGCAAGGTAGTTTTTTTTGTGCGTGAATTTTTGATAGAAAATGCTGTTGCACATTCTGTTTCTAACTCATCAAATAAAGCTGGTAATTCACGCAGAAAGGTAATGCGGTAATACGAGAGTGCATTATCAATCTCATCTTCAACAGTGAGTTTTGAATAGCGCAGCATACGCGTTTGCCACAATGTGGCGACTTCTGCGTGGAGTAATTCTAAATTACGAGCTCGTTCACTTGGGGTGAGTGGTAAATCACGCGCTGCTAGTAAGCGAGCAATTTCACGTTCTGCATCTAGTATACTTTTACGTTGTACTTCTGTGGGATGTGCAGTTAATACCGGTGAGATTAAAGCTTCAGTAAAAAAATTCTGCACTGCAGAAGCAGTCACACCCGCATCATGTAATTTTGTGAGTGTAGAAGCAATGCTGCCTGATTGTGATGCAGACCCAGCTAACAAATGAGCTCGTCTACGGCGATTATGATGTTGATCTTCAGCGATATTGGCGAGATGAGAAAAATAAGAGAACGCACGTACTACAGAATTAGTTTGATCACGCGTTAGTTTTTTTAACAACTTATCTAAATCCGCTCCTGCAGCAGGATCGGATTCACGTCGAAAACGCACTGCCGTTTGACGTATGGTCTCAACAACATGAAATACGGCGTCTCCTTCTTGATGACGAAGTACCTCACCGAGTATGCGTCCAAGTAGACGTATGTCTTCTTTAAGTGGTGCATCTTTATCGGATTTAGTGGAACTACGCGATGTACGAGTTGTGCGAGGTGAGTGAGTTGCCATGGCTGATAGATGAGCTAGTAAGACATAGTCGGATCGTATGTGCAAGCGAATGCAGCATGACGCTAAATTACTTTTATTTCAGTTAACTTATTACTGATAATTTAATAAGCTGAATAGTCACAGCAATGGACACCTTATTCTCGATTGACTGTTCGTTTAGCAGGCTGATTCTATTGTGCTGCATGATAGAATTCATACAAATTTTTTAGCTAGACAAACTAGGTCGACAATCAAGCTGACCAATTCTTCAAAGGGGTTGTGGTGAACGCATCGTTTTCTGGAAAATTAGTGATCGCCACGCGCGAGAGTCGTCTCGCCATGTGGCAAGCTGAAACCGTCCGCGACCGCTTGCTTGAATTATATCCTCACAGTAGCGTGGAAATACTAGGAATGACCACCCGTGGCGACCAAATTTTGGATCGTACCTTATCAAAAGTGGGTGGCAAAGGCTTGTTTGTGAAAGAACTCGAAGTCGCTATGCAAAATGGTGAGGCAGATCTCGCGGTCCATTCACTTAAAGATGTGCCTATGGAGTTGCCAACTGGGTTTGAATTAGCTGCCGTATTAGAACGAGAAGATCCACGTGACGCATTTGTTTCGAATGATTTTGCTAGCTTGGATGCCTTACCCGATGGCGCCATTGTTGGTACTAGTAGTTTACGTCGCCAAGCTCTGATTGCAGCGCGTTTTCCTAAGCTGATTATTCATCCTTTGCGCGGTAATCTAGATACACGCTTATCTAAGTTAGATCGCGGTGAATATGCTGCAATTATTTTGGCTGCTGCCGGTTTGAAGCGCTTGGGAATGGCTGAACGTATACGATCCTTTATCGCACCTGAACAAAGTCTGCCTGCCCCAGGTCAGGGTGCGATGGCGATAGAAATTACCTCTGGCCGCCCAGAGTTGCAGGCGTTACTCGATCCGTTAAATCATACGGATAGTGAACGTGCAGTGCGAGCAGAGCGCACCTTGTCGCGTAATTTTGGTGGAAGTTGTCAAATTCCTTTAGCAGCTTTTGCTACGATCGATAAGGATGTGATGCACTTACGCGCTATGGTGGCAACACCCGATGGTAAGCGTATCGCTCAAGCTTCTATTCATGGACCGGCAAACAATCCAGAAGCGCTGGGACATGAGATTGCTGATGCTCTGCTGGCACAAGATGCTAAATCGATTCTTGCTGCATGTGAGACTGAGGCTAGTGGCGACTCTGCAGCTTAAGCTCGTCATTGAGCAAGTGGTTTCAAGTAAAACGCTTAGCCCTCTTTGTTAAGGTTGCAAAGCGTAATTTCCTGTCATGTAATCTCACATGTGGACGATTAAGCAGTGAATCCTGTTGTCATAACCAGACCCGCTGCACAGGCAGAGGCCTTGGCGCTGCGACTTTCTGCATCTGATTGTCCAGTGCGGCTTTTCCCTTTATTGGAAATTCAACCGCTTGCTGATACGACAGAGTTAAGCGCCACTCTCGCCAAGTTAAGTGACTACACCATGGTGGCTTTTGTAAGCCCAAATGCGATAGATGCGGTCTTTGCCCATCTCACCGACTGGCCTAAAAACGTCATTGCCGCTGTGGTGGGTGAGGGCAGTCGATTAGCATTAGCGCGGCATGGTGTGACAGATGCAAACGCAACCATCATCTTTCCTACTGACAAACAACGCACCGATTCAGAAACCTTACTCGTAGAGCTAGATCTTGATGCATTGCGCGGTAAAAAAGTCTTGATCGTTCGAGCCGAAAGTGGACGAGAGTTATTGGCTGATCAATTGCGTGCTGCAGGAGTTTATGTGGAGCAGATAGTGGCTTATCAACGCCTTGCACCGACTTTAGATGCAGCACGACTCGCTGCACTGCGCGCCTTATTAGCTGAGCAAAATGATTGGATTATCACCAGCTCCGAGGCACTACGCTTACTAAAACAGATGGTTGAACAAGCCGATCCCGCCCTCGGATGGCAGCATATGCAAAACAAAACTCTGATTATTCCTCATCCTCGCATCGCAGAAACTGCCAATGAATTAGGATTTACGCACACAATTCTGTGCGGATCAGGCGACGAAGCCTTGTTGGGCACGATACAATCTCGGACATGACTGAACCGCACTCTCCCCCAACTCAAGAAAACGCTGCTGTTTCTCAAGCGGTGTTGAATCCTAGCTCGTCCACTCCGCCACCAAAACGTCGGCGTTGGTTAGAGATTGGACTGTTATTACTGGCTGTGTTGCTATTCTTAGAATGGTGGAATGCGAGCAGTAACGTAGCAAGTTTGCGGCGTGAATTAGCCCAGCGCTTATTGAGTGGCGATACCTTAAATTCCCAGACCAAGTTAATTGCCAATCGGGTTGATGAAGAAGTCAAAGTTTTACAAGGCAAGGTCTCCTTATTAGAGGCGCGGCAGGCAGAGTCGCAAGGACAGCAGGCGGCACTAGAACAGTTGTATCAAGATTTAGCAAAAAATCGTGATGACTGGGCCATCGCTGAAGTGGAGCAAGTGTTATCTACTGCCAGTCAGCAATTGCAATTAGCAGGGAATGTTCGAGGCGCATTGATTGCCTTACAAAATGCAGACAATCGTTTAGCGCGTACTGATAGACCGCAGTTCATAGCGATTCGTCGTGCTATTGCGAAAGACATAGAAAACATTAAGAGTTTGCCCAGTGTTGATCTGACTGGAACAGCGGTTCGGTTAGATGCATTGGTTGCACAAATCGATACGCTACCTTTATTGGCTGATGAAAAACCAGCCATTGTTGCCGCTACTCCTAAGAGCCAATTAGCACAAACAAAACGTGACGGAAATTCATCAGTCGCGCAAGATGACTGGCGCACTAGTTTGCAAAGCTACTGGCAAACTTGGAGTAGTGATATGTGGCGCGAGGTGCAGCAGTTAGTCAGAGTGCGTTCAGTGACGACACCAGACGCTTTATTACTCTCTCCTGGTGAAGCATTTTTTGCGCGTGAAAATTTAAAGCTCCGTCTTTTGAATGCTCGGTTAGCACTCTTGTCGCGCAACGACACAGCGTTCCGAGCAGATTTAAACGAAGCAGACCGTGCATTACAACGTTACTTCGATACCAAAGCGCGCCAAACTCAAGCTGCTCGTGAAGTGATTAAACAATTACAAGCGAATGTACTGAGTATTGAGATGCCTACACTTGCAAATAGTTTAGCTGCCTTACATCATTCACGGCCACGGCCATAAATGAACCACTAGTCCTGTTAAAAAAATATCCCATGCGATTCTTTCTTTGGCTAATGACATTATTTGCTGCGGCCATTGGTCTGGCTGTATTGGCACGTTTTAATCCTGGAAACGTTGTTTTATTTTATCCACCTTATCGTGTGGATTTATCGCTGAACTTCTTTCTGTTTTTGCTGACCTCAGGTTTCGCTTTATTATTTTTTCTCATTAACACCATTCGATCGACCTTAGATATGCCTAGCCGAGTCAGTCTCTATCGTTTAGAGAAACGGCAACGTGAATCAGGACGTGCATTGTTAGAAGCACTGAAAGCCTATTTAGAAGGTCGTTATGGGCAGGCTGAAAAATCTGCTGCTCGAGCTACGCAGTTACCAGAGAATGAAGGACTGGCTGCCTTATTAGCTGCACGTTCTGCACATAGGTTGCAACAAGCAGGGCGTCGTGATGCATGGTTATTGCAATCACAAAAAGATCCTGCTTTACGTAACGCACGTTTGATGACCACCATAGAATTATTAGCTGAAGAGAGTCGTGATAGCGATGGTGCGCTATTAGCACTAGAAGAATTAAATGCTAGTGGTATTCGACATATACAAGCATTACGACTTGCCTTGCGTGTGAATCAGCATAAACGTAATTGGCAGGAGGTTTTAAGGTTAGTGCGCTTGCTAGATAAACGTCAAGCACTGCATCCCGCTTTGTCGCAACGATTACGTGATCTTTCTTATGAGGCTTTGCTGCCTACTGCTGCGCATGATGTTGATACCTTAAAAAATTTCTGGGCAAAAGTACCTGCATCTGACAGAACCAGTCCCGCCACGGCAGTGGTAGCTGCATCTGCTTACATGTCGATCGGTTTGCAACAAGATGCTGCTAGCATTATTGAAAAAGCACTAGCTGTAAATTGGGATAGTCGTTTATTAAAAGCTTACCGTTTATGCGCTGCCCCAGAAGGATCGGCTACCTTGTTAGCGCAAATTGAATTTTGTGAGAACTGCTTGCGTGCGCATCCTAATGATGCCGAATTAAGTTTAACTTTAGGTGCATTTTGTTTGCGTCAAAAATTATGGGGTAAAGCGCAGCGTCATTTGGATCATGCTTTGTCTGATGCGAGTGAGCGCAGCACCATACAAGAATCGCATCTCAGACTAGGGCAGTTACATGAAGCCTTAAATCAACCCGAAGTCGCCGCTAATCATTATCGTCAATGTGCGATTGCGACTATGCCTCGTTTAAATCGTTCTTGATTGAATAAATCAGATTCTTGATAAGCGTGTGTAAGCCCTCCGCAAGCATGGGAACGTATAATTCCGTTTTTAATTTTTTCATTTTTTAATTCCGAGAGAATGTTATGAGCCTTAATCTGGTGCCAGCTGGTCGCGATTTGCCACATGATTTCAATGTCATCATTGAAATCCCTATGAATGCAGATCCTATTAAATACGAAGTCGATAAAGAATCTGGCGCGATTTTTGTGGATCGTTTCATGGGAACGTCCATGCACTATCCTTGTAATTATGGTTATGTGCCACACACTATCGCTGATGATGGTGATCCGGTTGATGTCTTAGTGATCACACCCTTTCCTTTAATTCATGGTGTGGTTGTTCGTTGTCGTGCGATTGGTGTATTGAAAATGACAGATGAATCCGGTGGTGATGCCAAAGTGTTAGCGGTACCGGTCGATAAAATATTACCGATTTATAAGCACTGGCAAAAGCCGGAAGATATGAATGAATTACGTTTGAAACAGATACAGCATTTCTTTGAGCATTATAAAGATCTCGAACCAGGTAAATGGGTCAAGGTCGATGGTTGGTATGGACCGGAAGAAGCAGGCAAAGAAATTATGTCAGGTGTTGAAACGTATAAAAACGCTGCAAGCAAGCCTAATTTTTAATTAAGCTCTATCAGGCTTGTCTGTTTTAAATGGATTGCGTTCATTGAGTTCATCCATGTAAGAGTCGATTCCTGCGCCTTCACGGCTTAGGAATCGCTCAATCGCATCAGCAAACGCAGGATGGGCAAGCCAGTGCGCAGAATGTGTGCGTTGCGGTAAAAAGCCACGTGCCATTTTATGTTCACCTTGTGCGCCACCTTCAAAAGCCTTAATCCCTTCAGCAATACAAAATTCCAAAGGTTGATAATAAGCAGTCTCGAAATGTAGACATGCATGATGTTCAACTGCGCCCCAATAGCGACCATATAAAGTTGTTTGATCATAGATAAGCAGTGAAGACGCTATGGGTAATCCTTCACGTTCTGCAACCACGAGCAAAATATTTTCTGGCATGGTGGCGCCAATGCGTAGAAAAAAATCTAGATTCAAATAGGGTGTTGAATAATGCGCGCTATAAGTTTGGTCATAGCAGCGTTTAAAAAAACGCCAGTCACTCTCAGTTAAGGAAGCGCCTTTAATTTGCTTAAAGCTGATGCCTGCTTCTGCAACTTTGCGTCGTTCCGCACGAATGTTTTTACGTTTTTTTTGTTCTAAAGTCGTTAGAAATTCTTCAAAATTTTTATAACCTGCATTCTCCCAATGAAATTGCACGCCAGAGCGCAACATAAAGCCTGCTTCTGCCAGAGAATTAGCTTCTGCTTCGGTGGGATAAAGAATGTGAGTAGAAGATAAACCACGAGTAGTTTGTAAAATCTGCAATGCACTAATGAGCGCTAATCTGGCAGCATCATCGATGGCGAGCAGACGACCACCTGTAACAGGGGTAAAAGGTATCGCTGAAAGAAATTTTGGGTAGTACTCAAGGCCATTCCTTTGATAAGCATCGGCCCAAGCCCAATCAAAGACATACTCACCATAAGAATGAAATTTTTCATACAGCGGTAAAGCTGCAACGAGTTGTTCTTCATCCCATAAAGTTAAAAATTGCGGTTGCCATCCCGATTCGCGACTTGCGCTGCCGGATTCATGTAGCGCATGTAAAAAGGCATAGGATAAAAAAGGTGTGGGATGATTTTGTAAGCGTAATAAGCCATCCCATGCTGTTTGTCCAACCTCAGCAAGAGAGGAAACGATACGCGTGCGATAATTCTGATTTTGCAGAGTCAGCCTCATGCCATGACAGTAAATGTAGCAATAGCCCAGATCAATAGCACCGTTGGCGATTTAGCCGGAAACAGTGCAAAGATAGCGGACTGCGCACGACGCGCTTCGCTAGAGAATGCCGATATTCTTTTGACGCCTGAGCTGTCATTAGTCGGCTATCCGCCGGAAGACCTCTTGCTGCGAGTTTCATTTTACGCAAAATCTCAGATTGCGTTGCAAGCCTTAGCGCAAGAGCTCGCAGTCTACAAGGATTTATACGTCATAGTCGGTCATCCTTTTGCTCAAGATGGTCATCACTATAACGCTGCATCGGTTTTATGTAACGGTGAAATCATACTCACCTATCGTAAACATGCGCTGCCAAATTACACCGTGTTTGATGAGAAGCGTTATTTTTCTAGTGCTGATGATGCTTGTACCTTCACACTAAAAGGTGTGTGTTTCGGGATCAATATTTGTGAAGACACATGGTTTGATGAAGCACCTGCTCGAGCTCGAGCAGCAGGCGCTGAAGTGTTATTGGTGCTGAATGCTTCGCCTTATCACATGCAAAAAGAGCATTTACGACAAGATGTCATGCGTTTTAATGTAACGGGACAAGGCATGGCTTTGGTATATGCCAATTTGGTAGGTGCGCAAGATGAATTAGTTTTTGATGGCGGTTCATTTGTCATGAATGCGAATGGCACTATCACTAATCAATTGCCGCATTTTGCAGAAGCTTGTGTGACGGTGAGTTTTAATGGTGCCGAACCTGTTGCACAAAGCCTAGCTGAAGAAATGTCAACCGAGGCGCAAGTCTATGCAGCACTGGTGTTAGGTGTGCAAGACTATGTGCGTAAGAATGGATTTCCGGGTGCAATTATTGGTTTATCCGGTGGTGTAGATTCTGCGCTCACCTTAGCAATTGCCGTCGATGCATTGGGTGCTGAAAACGTTCGTGCTGTGATGATGCCATCGCCTTACACAGCAGAGATATCTTGGGTAGATTCACGCGAAATGGTGCAGCGTTTGGGTGTGAAATACGATGAAATTGCCATCAATGATTGTTTTACTGCTTTTCGTGATGCCTTAGATTTTGAATTTAAAGACTTGCCCGAAGACGCAACCGAAGAAAATCTGCAAGCACGTATCAGAGGAACATTGCTGATGGCGCTGTCAAATAAAACTGGTGCAATCGTTCTCACGACAGGAAATAAAAGTGAGATGGCAGTCGGTTACTGTACTTTGTATGGTGACATGGCAGGTGGCTTTGCAGCGATTAAAGACATTGCGAAAACACTGGTTTACCGACTTTGTAGTTATAGAAATAGCATCAGTGATGTGATACCAGAACGCATACTCACACGCGCTCCTTCAGCAGAATTACGACCGAATCAGACCGATCAGGATTCTTTGCCCAGCTATGAAATCTTAGATGGCATCATGCAAGGCTATATGGAAGATGGTTTGGGCATTGCAGAACTGCTGCAGGCGGGGTATCTTAAAGAAGATATCGATAAAATTACACGTCTCATCAAGCTTAATGAATATAAACGGCGCCAAGCGCCAGTTGGTGTGCGTGTAACGAACCGAGCATTTGGAAGAGACTGGCGTTATCCGATTACATCTAAGTTTCGTGAGCAGTAAGTCGTTCGTATAGCGATGAGAAAAATAGCAGACATATTCATCATTACAACATTGAGGAGTTACTCGTGAAGCAAATCACCGCAATCATTAAGCCATTTAAGCTAGATGAAGTTCGTGAAGCATTAGCAGCCGTTGGTGTGAGTGGGTTGACTGTGACGGATGTTAAAGGCTTTGGCAGACAAAAAGGACACACCGAGTTATATCGTGGTGCTGAGTATGTAGTCGATTTTTTACCGAAAGTAAAAGTAGAAGCTGTGGTTGCAGAAGAGGTAGTAGAACTCGCAGTGGAAGCCATTATCAAGGCAGCACGCACAGGCAAAATTGGTGATGGAAAAATCTTTGTGCGTCAGGTTGATGAAGTCATTCGTATACGCACAGGTGAGACTGGCGCTGAAGCAGTTTGATAGTGTTACGTTAGCCTTTGAGTAAAACCACTAACGCGCCGCTTCCACCTTCTGCGGCGCGTGCTTGGCAAAACGCCATGACTTCTTCTTTCTGAACTAACCAGTTTCTTACTTTCTTTTTCAAAACCGGTTCTTTATTGACAGAGCCCAAGCCCTTGCCATGAATAATGCGTACACAGCGATAACCTTTGCGTAGCGCATGCCGTAAAAACAAAGCAACCGCTTCCCGTGCTTCATCGGTACGCAAACCATGTAAATCAAGTTGTTCTTGAATCACCCATGCGCCACGCCGTAATTTGCGCAACACATCTTGTCCAACACCATTGCGTGCAAAACTTAACTCTTCATCCGATTCCATCAGTGTTTCAACACTGAATTCATCAGAGAGTGATTCTTCTAACGCAGCTTGTTCATCTGCCAGATGATGTCGTGCATCAGGTAAGGGTCTTGGTGCATCAATCAGCACGCGCTCTTCTACACTTAACGGTTTAACGTTGCCGACAGTTGCGCGAAATAGCGTGGCTTCCCGCTCTATTTCACGTTCTTGTTCTAGACGTTGTTGCTCTTGTTCCGCACGCAATTCTGCTTCGACTGCAAGTTGTTTTTGCAGTGCTTGTAAATCCGCAAAATTTTTCAGCGAAGTAGCCATAACAAACCATATGCAATCAGACAGTCTTAGAAATTATTCTAGACTTTCTAAATAACGTTGTGCATCGAGTGCCGCCATACAACCTGTACCTGCACTCGTGATAGCTTGGCGATAAATATGATCTTGTACATCACCGGCTGCAAACACACCTTGCACACTGGTTGCGGTTGCCATGCCTTCAAGTCCAGTTTGGGTGACGATATAACCGTTATTCATTTTTAATTGGCCATCAAAAATACCGGTATTTGGTTTATGGCCAATCGCAATGAACACACCATGTAAAGGAATGGAGGTAATTTTGCCTTCTGCTGATTTAATATTGATGCCTGTTACTCCGCTAGCATCACCAGTCACTTCATCTAAGGTGTGATGCCATTGAACATCAATTTTACCTTCCGCTACTTTTGCCATTAAACGATCAACTAAAATTGGCTCAGCACGGAATTTATCGCGACGATGCACAACCGTGACTTTCTTCGCAATGTTGGAAAGATAGAGTGCTTCTTCAACTGCGGTATTGCCGCCACCAACCACGGCCACATCTTGATTACGATAGAAAAATCCGTCACAAGTTGCGCAAGCTGAAACACCTTTGCCCATGAAGCTTTCTTCAGAAGGTAATCCTAAATATTGTGCTGAAGCGCCAGTCGCAATGATCAGTGCATCGCAGGTGTACTCACCTGCATCACCCACCAGACGGATGGGTTTTTCATTTAAATGGGTGGTGTGGATGTGATCAAATACAATCTCGGTATTAAAACGTTCTGCATGTTGTAACAATCGTTGCATGAGCTCAGGACCTTGCACACCCATGGGATCACCAGGCCAGTTTTCTACATCGGTGGTTGTCATCAGTTGCCCACCTTGTTCAACACCAGTGATCAAGACAGGATTAAGATTGGCACGAGCAGCATACACAGCAGCGCTATAACCGGCTGGGCCGGAACCAAGAATAAGTACACGAGCATGTTTTGGGGTCGACATAAATTTTTCAAAAAAGATGAGAAGAAAACGAAAACTTTCAGGCCTAAAAAAGGGGAATACAGGGGACAATATCGCGCATTTGCTGTTAAACGTATTGATTAGCACGTGGTTGCGGTCGAGAGGTGTATCATCCTCTCCGAATCCATGCGATAGTGCCGCATAGTTAAGGCATAAATTATAGTCGACCTACCAAATCCGCATCGTAGCGAAACAAAATCCATTTGCAATGACCAGAACGACTCCAAGCTATAGCCGTACCGCACCAGTTGACGCGCCAACGCCTCTGCCTAACCGTTTATTGCGATTGCTCTCTGAAGCACGCTGGTTAGGCTTTGCGGTGATCTCCGTCTATTTGACGCTAATTTTTTTCACGTTTTCTGTTCAAGATCCAGGCTGGTCCCATGCCACTTCGGTTAACCGCGCCTCGAATTGGGGTGGATTAATTGGCGCTTGGTTGGCTGATCTCTTTCTTTATATTTTTGGTTTTTCCGCATGGTGGTTTTGTGTTGCCTTAATTGCATTAGTCTGGGTTAGCTATAAACAACTCGCCAATCGCTTCTTGCTACAAAAGACAGTCAATCCTGCGCATCGCTATGAACCACTGATTCGTGGTTGTGGTTTTGTGTTGCTGATGCTGGGTAGTTCAGGGTTGGAATTTGTGCGCATGTACACCTTAAAAGCACAACTACCTCGCGCGCCAGGTGGTGTGCTCGGTGAATTATTCGGTGGCAGTGCGCAGGCTGCATTTGGTTTTAATGGCTCCACGCTCATCATGTTGATGTTGTTTGGTTTAGGTTTTAGTTTGTGCTTTCATGTTTCATGGATGGCCGTTGCTGAAAAATTAGGTGGAGCACTGGAAGGCATAGCGCAATGGGCGATAGCTTTATATGCGGCACGTCAGGATAGAAAAGTTGGTCAAGAAGCCGCAGTGAAACGTGAAGTTGTTGTTGTACAAGAGCGAGCACGTATCATTGAAAGCCCACCCATCCATATAGAACCCCAAGTGGTGGTGGTGCCGCGTTCAGAACGTATGGAAAAAGAAAAGCAAGTGTCACTTTTCTTGGATATGCCTGATACGAATTTGCCGCCACTCTCGATTTTAGATGAGCCTCCACTGAATCAAGAAACCGTCAGCGTAGAGACGCTGGAATTTGTCAGTCGTTTGATAGAGAAAAAACTCTCAGACTTTGGTGTGGAAGTGAAAGTAGTGGCAGCTTATCCAGGTCCCGTCGTGACGCGTTATGAGATCGAACCTGCTGTTGGTGTAAAGGGTAGTCAGATTGTGAATTTAGCGCGTGATCTAGCCCGCGCGCTCTCACTGATTTCCATTCGTGTTGTTGAGACCATACCAGGTAAAAACTACATGGGCTTGGAGTTACCTAATCCTAAACGCCAAATTGTTCGACTCTCTGAAATCGTTGGTTCAAAAATCTACAACGATGGCGCATCATCACTCACCATAGGCTTAGGAAAAGATATCGCTGGTAATCCAGTTGTGGCTGATCTCGCCAAGATGCCGCACTTACTGATTGCTGGTACGACCGGTTCAGGTAAATCAGTGGGTATTAATGCCACCATCTTATCGTTGTTGTATAAAGCCGATCCGAATCAAGTGCGTTTGATTTTGATTGATCCTAAGATGCTAGAGCTCTCTATTTATGAAGGCATACCGCATCTACTCGCCCCAGTAGTAACAGATATGCGTCAAGCAGGACATGCATTGAACTGGGCAGTGGGTGAGATGGAGCGACGTTATAAACTCATGTCTAAATTAGGTGTACGTAATCTCGCTGGTTATAACCAAAAAATCATTGATGCAGAAAAACGAGAAGAAAAAATTCCTAATCCATTTAGCTTAACGCCGGATGCTCCTGAGCCTTTAGAAAAACTACCAACCATCGTCATCATCATTGATGAGTTAGCAGATTTAATGATGGTAGTCGGTAAGAAGGTAGAAGAACTGATTGCACGTATTGCACAAAAAGCGCGTGCTGCAGGTATACATTTAATTCTTGCTACCCAACGTCCTTCAGTGGATGTGATTACTGGTTTGATCAAAGCGAATATTCCTACGCGTATCGCCTTTCAGGTCAGCAGTAAAATTGATTCACGTACCATCCTCGATCAAATGGGTGCGGAAGCCTTGCTAGGTATGGGTGACATGCTTTATATGCCGCCTGGTACAGGTTTACCGATGCGTGTGCATGGTGCCTTTGTATCAGATGAAGAAGTGCATCGTGTAGTACAGCACTTGAAATCACAAGGTGAACCCAATTACATAGAAGGCATCTTGGAAGGTGGAAGCGCTGAAGAAGGTGGCGGTGATTTACTCTTAGGTGATTCGAGTAGTGCTGAAGCAGATCCGCTATATGATCAGGCAGTGGCAATCGTTCTGAAAAATCGTCGTGCCTCTATCTCTTTAGTGCAACGACACTTACGGATTGGTTATAACCGTGCGGCACGCTTACTTGAACAAATGGAGAGGAGTGGCTTGGTCTCAACCATGCAATCAAATGGCAATCGTGAAATCTTGGTCCCTGTTGGTAATGCTGAATAAATTTAATCAAACTCTTTGTTTTCTGGTTGCATGCAGCATAACTACGTTTGCTGATGCTAGTGCACTCGAACAATTTAAATCCTTTGTGAGTGGCACAAAAGCAGCGCGTGGAGAATTTACGCAACGTATGGTGAAAAAAGATGGCGAGAGTGGCAACCTAAAACTCTCGAATGCATCAGATGGTAGTTTTCAATTTGCACGACCTGGAAAATTTATTTGGATTTATAAAAAACCCTATGAACAAATTTTGCAGGCAGATGGTGAAAAACTATTTATCTATGATAAAGATTTAAATCAAGTCACCATCAAAACATTAGGCAATGCCATTGGCTCGTCACCAGCAGCCATACTTTTTGGTAGTAATGATTTAGAAAAAAACTTCACGCTTTCCGAAGCAGGTTTGCGTGATGGCATAGAGTGGTTACAAGCTATACCTAAAGCCAAAGACACAGCGTTTGAAAAAATAGGTATAGGCTTAAAAGATGGCATGCCGGTCGCGATGGAATTGCGTGATAGCTTTGGTCAAGTTTCCTTGTTATCGTTTACTCACATAGAAAAAAATCCTGCCATGCCTGCGAATCAATTTCGCTTTGTGATTCCTAAGGGCGCTGACGTCCTGCAGCAGTAAATTCCCATCCTATGAGCGCAGTCCCTCTTGCAGAACGTCTGCGTCCAAATAATCTTGATCAAGTCATAGGTCAGACCCACTTGTTGGGTGCTGGTAAACCCTTACGTGTTGCGTTTGAATCAGGCCAACCTCATTCCATGATTTTATGGGGGCCACCGGGAGTTGGCAAAACTACCTTAGCGCGTTTAATGGCAGAGGGATTTCAATCTGAATTCATCGCTTTATCCGCAGTTTTATCGGGTGTGAAAGACATACGTGAAGCAGTGGAACGTGCGCAAATCTTTCAAGCCAATTCGGGACGCAAAACAATTTTGTTTGTAGATGAAGTTCATCGCTTCAATAAAAGTCAGCAAGATGCATTTTTGCCGCATGTAGAAAGTGGCTTATTTACTTTTATAGGCGCCACCACTGAAAATCCTTCCTTTGAAGTGAATGGTGCATTGTTGTCACGTGCAGCGGTGTATGTCTTGCGTCAATTGAGCGAAGAAGATCTCGCTACTTTGATAGAGCGTGCTTTATCTTTACAAGAAAAAACTATCACGATTACTGATGATGCGCGTGATTCCTTAATTGCGAGTGCGGATGGTGATGGCAGAAAATTGCTGAACAACGTAGAGATAGTTTTACGTTCTGCTGAATTAAAACAGCAAAGCATCATTGATGCTGAGTTATTGAAAGATAGTTTAGGTGATGCGCTGCGTCGCTTTGATAAAGGTGGTGATAGTTTTTACGATCAGATTTCAGCATTGCATAAATCAGTGCGTGGTTCACATCCTGATGCAGCCTTGTATTGGTTAGTACGCATGTTAGATGGTGGAGCTGATCCACGTTATTTATCGCGCCGTTTAATACGCATGGCATCAGAAGACATAGGACTAGCTGATCCACGTGCATTACGTTTAACCTTAGATGCAGCTGAAACCTATGAAAGATTAGGTACACCAGAAGGCGAATTAGCACTGGCAGAAGCAGTCGTGTATTTAGCATGTGCTGCAAAATCGAATGCTGTTTACAACGCCTATAACGCAGCGCGTGCTTTCATTAGCAAAGATAAATCACGACCAGTACCCGAGCATCTACGCAATGCGCCGACCAAACTCATGAAAGAACTAGGCTACGGCAAACTCTATCGCTATGCACATGATGAACCTGATGCCTATGCTGCCGGTGAAATCTATCTACCAGAAGGCATGAGTGAGCCGGATTGGTATCAACCCACACCACGTGGACTGGAGAGCAAAATCGCTGAGAAACTCGCCTTTTTGCGCGCGCAGGATAAAGAGGCACGTAAAAAATCTAACAAGTAGTTGGCAGATACTGTAGCAATAAGACTCGCTTCTCTGGCCATCATTGGTAAAATGCTGTTTTTATTTAAGTACAAGCGCACGTTCTCATGATTGATATCCAACTTCTCCGTAAAGACATAGATGCCGTTGCAGCGAGACTCGCACAACGTAAATTTCAGCTTGATGTTGCTGGTTTTAATGCCCTAGAAGCAGAGCGTAAATCCATTCAGACGCGCACCGAAGAATTACAAGGTCAGCGCAATAGCTTGTCTAAACAAATCGGTATCCTCAAAGGCAAAGGCGAGGACAGCACAGAAGTTATGAATCAAGTTGCGAGCATTGCGGATGAACTCAAAGCCTCAGCTGATCGATTAGAAATCATACAAAACAAACTCTCTGACTTCATGTTGGCCATTCCAAACCTGCCTCATGAATCCGTACCTGCAGGTCAAGATGAAAGTGGAAATATAGAACTACGTAAAGTCGGCACACCGAAACAATTTGATTTCGAAGTAAAAGACCATGTTGATCTAGGTGCCGCATTCGGTTTGGATTTTGATGTGGCTGCCAAACTCACAGGTTCACGCTTTGCAGTCATGAAAGGTGGTATCGCACGTTTACATCGTGCACTTGCACAGTTCATGTTAGATACACACACAGCAGAACATGCATATACAGAGTGCTATACACCTTACATCGCTAACAGCGACACCTTACGTGGAACAGGACAGTTACCTAAATTTGAAGCAGATTTATTTGCAGTAAAAAAAGGTGGACAAGAAGGAGAGGGCGAATCGCTCTACCTAATTCCTACTGCTGAAGTCACCTTAACAAACTTAGTGCGTGATGAAATCGTAGCAGCAGAAGCATTGCCTATGCGACTAGTTGCTCACTCCCCTTGTTTCCGTTCTGAAGCAGGAAGCTATGGTCGTGATACGCGCGGAATGATAAGACAACATCAATTCGATAAAGTAGAAATGGTACAGATCGCACATCCTGAACATTCTTATCAAGCATTAGAAGACATGCTTAGTCATGCTGAGAACATATTAAAGAAACTAGGCTTACCTTATCGCGTTATTACTTTGTGTACAGGTGACATGGGGTTTGGTGCTGCAAAAACTTATGACATCGAAGTATGGCTACCTGCACAAAATACTTACCGTGAAATTTCTTCCGTATCTAACTGCGAAGCATTTCAAGCGCGACGCATGCAAGCACGGTTCAGAAATGCACAAGGTAAACCAGAATTAGTGCATACCTTAAATGGTTCTGGTTTAGCAGTAGGTAGAACACTGGTAGCAGTGCTCGAAAATAATCAACATGCAGATGGCAGCGTGAATGTGCCAGAAGTTTTATGGCCATACATGGGTGGAATCAAAACACTTAAGCCTTAATATAAAGCCATATACTGCTTGCTCTGCTACAATCGCGGACTTCGAGAAAAGCCAAGTAGCATAAAACCTAATAGGAGAGGTGGCAGAGTGGTCGAATGTACCTGACTCGAAATCAGGCGTGGGCGCAAGTCCACCGTGGGTTCGAATCCCACCCTCTCCGCCAAAAAATCAAAGCCCCTTTAGGGGCTTTTGTTTTTTGTGGAGAGAGCGAGCATGCTCGCGGGTGGGATTCGAAGGGTTCGGCTTGCAAGCCGAACCGCGGCCTGCAGAATGTAGGCGAATCCCACATCAAATTAAGAACAGGATAAAAATAGAATGTGATTCGAAGCGACGAGCTTGCAAGCGAGGCGCCGGGAGAATCCCCCCATAACGATCAGCGCCAAAAAATCAAAGCCCCTTAAAAGGGGCTTTATTAATTTGAGGAGAGAGCGAGCATGCTCACTAATTTAAACGGATATTTACTTCTCAATTTGGATATTGAGTGATTTATTCTGACCACTGCTGACAGTAAATTGAGCTTCTTGCCAACGAGGTGCACGCATCAGTGGTCGAATATTATTGGATACTCCCCAAGCTTCAGTAGGCATTCCTACAAAGTTAGTATCTACTTTCTTATTTCCATTTTCATCATGTGCGACTGATAAGGAATAATCGCCAGGGGTTAATTCTGTAAATTTACAATTTACTTCTACTGCGTCAGCAGCCATCCAAATTAATTGAGGCTTGCTTAAATCCATAGGAAAGCCTTCTGGTGTTTTAAATAACGCACAAGCGATTTCACCTTTATTCTTTTTGATTCCTGTTACCTTTACGGTTAGTTCTTCACTTTGAGCAGATAAGTTCACACAAAATAAAGCAGTGAATAGTGTTAATAATCGTGATAATGATTTTAGGGTCTGCATGGTGTTCTCCTTGGTGGTTAAGTTTCAATGTGATCAATGCTAACATAAAATGTGATCGATGATCACATAAATGCTATTATTCAGCCATGACATTAAAAAATAAGCCCACAAGCCAACAACTGCGACATAGTTATCATCATGGAAATTTATCTGATGCGATCAAAGAGTTGGCAATTAAGTTAATTGCCGAGCACGGTGTAGATGGTTTTTCAATTCGCCAAGCTGCAGGCATTTTAGGGGTGGCATCCAGTGCTGTTTACCGCCACTACCAAGATAAATCAGCATTATTAAAAGCAATTTGCGAAGATGGTTTTTTCCGTTTGGGTCAGCAATGGGTAAGTCTGATTGAAAGCGGAGTCGTGAGTATGGATGCAACTCCGCAAGCGATGAGTCTTGCAAGATTCTCTTTGGGTGCCGATGCGTATTTTAAATTTGCTACTGAAAATCCAGTTGTATTTCAATTGATGTTTGGTCCATATGGAACTGGCTCTCAAGATTGGACCTTGTTTCAAACACATTCAACTGACCATCCATTTGCTATGTTGTGTAAAGCATTAGATGAGCTTAAGAGTGCGGGAGTGATTAGTGAGAAAGCTCGAGAGAATGCTGAGTATTTGGCTTTTTCTATGATTCATGGCATTTCTTGTTTGGCTGTGTCAGGAGTATTTAAAGAAATGACGCGCGATCAAATGTGGGAGCAATTAATGCTTGTAAAAGCAAATCTTATAACAGGTTTATCTGTCAACAATCTAAAGTAATCTAAGTTTAATGAAATGAAATTCATAATATAAAAAATAAAGATAATACAGATGTGCAATTGACTAATTAGCGGTCAATGATATAAGTATTCCTAAGCATAGAAGTACGGTGGAATGACTAGCGAGAATGAAAACGCGAAATACCAAAATGTGCAATATCAGCGCTTAATGCTAATCCGAGTCCAAGCTCAGTCATAATTTTTCCAATTGCTGGAGCAAACTTAAATCCGTGCCCTGAACAAACTGAAGCAAAAAATATTTTGGAATGAGATTTACTTTTATCGATGACAAACGATTCATCTTTGCTCATTGTATATATACACCATCTTGAGTCTCTTGGGTTTGGATAGAGTTCAGGAAAGATATTTTCAATAGAATTTGCAATTTCATTTGCAAAAATTTTTATATCTGGTGGATTTTGTCCCGGATTCCACGGTACATGCTGACGGTTATGAAACCCAATTTTTACGCCTCTTTCTGAAGATAGGCCTGAAGGAAAGCCGTATAGAAGTGCTCCAAGTTTGTCTTCATATAGAAACACTGGAAATGCCGTTTCATTAAACAAAGTATCACTTTTAGGACGTGGTTGAAACCAATGAATGGGTACCCAATGTGGTTTGATAAATGATTGGAGCTCAGGCAGCAAATCTTTAGTCCAAGCACCCGCACAAATAACTAAAGCACTTCCCGAAATTTTTTCACGACTCATAGTCTTGATTATTGGATTCGTGTGTTTCGTAATGAACTCACTCACTTGTATTCCGTACATCAAATGAGCTCCATTTTTAACAGCTTCGTTGAGCATTTGTAGTCGCGATTCTTCAGCAAAAACGGGATAAGCACCTGGCTCAAAAACAGCTTCCATATCTGAAAAAACAGCAAACTGTGGAAACTTACATCGAATGTCATCAGCAGAAAGATGTTCATGTTGAATTCCACCAAGCCTTGCAGTTTCAAGGCTGCCCGCAACAACACTTGTACTCTTTGGACCAATAAAAATACCGCCTGTTGAAGCGCGTAATTTAATATTAGATTGATGCTCTAGTTCTCTCCAGCCTGCATCTGCAAGTCTTAACAGCTGAAGGTAATCTTTTCCTTCCCAGTATGCTTGGCGGAAAATACGCGTTGCTCCATGAGATGAACCTTCTCGATGGCTTGGTCCACCAACTTCAAGTGCAAGAACAGATGCTTTCTTTTGACTAGCCTGCCAAGCAGTAGCGGCTCCCATAATGCCAAGCCCGACGACAATTAAATCGTAATGTTTAGTTGCCATACAATTTATATTTTGTTGGCAATTAATTTATGCCCTTGTATGAATTGCTCTGCAACGATTAATACTAAGCTAATTGCGATGACAGAAAAGCATATTAGAGTGCTGTGGGAAACCGGTTGCCTATAAAAAGCAAGTGCGACAAAAAGTTGTGTCAAAGGGAGAACAAACTGAAAAAAACCCATGACAGAAAGAGCAAGTCGTGAAGCTGAAAAAGCAAAAAGGGCTAATGGAATAACCGATACAAATCCACAAAGTCCAAGCAACGTAATTTTGGAGAGTGATATTGTATTTGGTAAGCTCAATGTGATAGGCAGTGTGAGTACTATCAATGGAATGAAAAAAGTTAATACTGATGTTTCAACAAGAAGTCCACTAAAAGAATCTAGCGTAGTCAATTTCTTGAAACAAGCATAACCACCCCAAGTGATTCCAATAGTGATGTATACCCAGTGGGATAGATCTGTGCCAGTTGTAAATAAATAGCTAACCGCTACCGCGATGGTTATCAGAGCTAACAATCGAGTTAGACTTATCTTGTCTCCTAGAGTCAGAGCTCCAACAGTTATGGCGACAAATGGAGCGAGTAAATAGCCGAGTCCACTTTCAAGTACATGTCCATTGATAGAAGCCCAGATGAATGTGCCCCAATTAATTACTACAAAAACAGCAGCAAGTGTATGAACAATTAGCAATCGTAGTGACATACGTTTGATTATGGAACGCAGGTCGTGATTTATTGCGAGTATGGCAGCAATCGTTACCAGAGAAATCAAGATGCGATAGCACAGCAAAGTCTGTGGGGAAATGTCACCGAGAGCCTTCCAATAAAGGGAAGATGCTCCCAAAATAACGTTAGCAATCACTCCAGCCAACGCTGCTTTTAGATCTGAATTCAAACCTAAGACTTGTGTGTGCATTCAATCACCTCGTATGACCAGTATAGCTGTCCATTAGCGTCAACTGTATATGCTGCGGTATGGTGATCACGCCAAACCTTAAACTCTTTAATTAGTAATGGCTCTGCAAGCTTCCATCCAGGAGTATAAAAGAGTAACGGTAATGAATGTCGCTCTAAAAGTCTAAATTTTAACGGTGAGTCAGTGAGATAAGTTGAGCTATATCTTTTTAGGATATCTTGAATCCCAACAAGTGAATTCAAGCCGATGAGTGCACGGCCTTTAGTGTTGAGTCTGTTGGGTAAATCTTGAAGAAATTTAAGAAGAACATGATCACCAAAGAACATTGCTTCTGGTCTCATGTCATATTCTGTTTGAATCTTTTTCAATTCGTCAAGAAGTTGATTGGAAGGTGTTCTCCAACCTGGTGGATTAAAGATGATAGTATCGTATCGTTCATCATTTGGAAGATTAGAAAAAAGATCGCCACAAAAAAATAGAATTTTTTCATTATTAAAATTAAGTAATTCATTTTCTTTGGCAAGATTAATAGAATTTTCACAAATATCAGTTGCAGTGATATTTGTGGCTCCTATGCTGCGAATTAATAAAGCAAGAACGCCACTGCCTGTTCCAATATCTAAAAACTTTCCGCTAGTTTTCCTATGATATAACTCTTTAAGTATGTAATTTCCTAAAGTAATACCAGCAAGACTAACTTTAAATACGTTTGGGCGATCATGAAGATTTATGGACTGACCTAAACCGAAATACACAGAATACTGTTTATGGTTGAGATTTGAAACTGATAATGTCTGATTGGAATTCGATTTGATATCATTTTTTGCGGTATTACAAAGCATATGCACGAGCCAAGTTTTGTCATTGACACCTAGCATTGCTTCACCTCATCGTGAATGATATTTTCTGCTAGTGTTCCCAACTCTTTCGAACGTATAGACGACTGAGTGAGAGCATCAATAATTGTTTGGTTTAAGTTGGCTTGATCAAAATGCCAGACTCCTCTCTCAGTTTTGCCCCCAGGTGTCATGACTTCACTACAAATTTGTAATGCAGGCTTCTCGGTCGCCTCTAGTAGCGCTGCTGTTCCCCGAAGAACTTGAATAATAATTTGGCGTGAACCCAACTCACCGATTCCTGTTTGTTCTCCAAACCTCTGTAATGCATTAGCGAAGTAGGCAACAAAGGCAGGTCCACCTCCGCATAATGCAGTCCCTGGATCTATTAACTCTTCACTCTGCAATTCAACGCATTGACCAATTGAATCTAGGATAAATCGCGTCTTATCAATACTTACTTCATCAATAGAATTTGATTTGCAAAAGAGAGTCATGCCTTCAAAAACCTCTGAAGGTGTATTTGGAATTGTTCGCACAACGTTCTGTACTTTAAGTGCGGTCTGGATGCTATGAATGCGAATACCAGCCATCACAGAGATAATTAAGCCTGGATGTTCTCGTACTTCGATAGCTTCACGCGTAAACGAGGGAAATACCTGCGGTGGTATCGCTAAAATAAGAATGTCATCTAGCAGTAAATTTTTACATAGTGTGTCTACTATGACACCTTGAGAACTGAATTCTTTAAGTTTTTCTTCATCAGGATCGATAAGATAAATATTCTTGATCCCTGTTTTGAGTATTCCGCGCGCTATTGCGGCTCCCATATGTCCTACTCCAAAAATCACTATACGATTCTTCATTAACTGGCTTCCTTTATAAATTTATTCAGATCGCAGCTATGATTCACTGTTCATCTGGTCTTGAATAAAGTGCAAGATAACTTCAATAAGGGGCACTTAATGAGACAAAGTATGTAATTTTTTCTTAGTTTCTATTTTTTTGATTATGGCTTTAGCTTACATAGGAAGCGATGCGATTAGGATAGTTCCAAATACGTAGCAAGACCACAACGACCAACCCAAATCTATACCTACTAGATGTGATGATTAAAAGTAGAATTTTTTTAATGTTATTTTTTATTAAATGAAAAAAGAAATAGTTAAGAATCGATAAGAACGGAATACTAACTATTGGTTTGAGAATACTACGTGCAGAAAGATAAAAACTTCTATACAAGACAACGCATCATAGTTGACCGTGGCGATAGATTGTTCGTTAATTTTGCTCTTAATGAAAGAGGTAAACGTGGATTTGAATCAGCCGTACCGATTTCCGTTGGAGTACGAGTTCCCTGCAGTGTTAATTCATGCGAGTGAATCAGCCGTAAAGCAACATCCGTCCTATGCGGCGGCAAAGTCTGGAGATGTTGATGCTGCATTCGACTTGGTTTTGAAAACTATTAATGAAAAGGTCGTAGATTCTCTATCAGAGTTGTTGAAAAATGATATTCCTATTCTAATTAGTGTTCACGCAGAAGAGGCTTCTGGTATTAATGCGATTCCAGAAGTGATGGCAGATTTTCTTTTTTATATGTTAGGTTTGGAGATAGAAAAATCTGTAGTGCAGGCTAATGTTGTCAATCACACTGGTGCTGGAGGATTTGCTCGTATGGCAAGGCAGGCGATCTTTGCCGGTGAAATTATCTCGGGAAGAAAATATTTAATCGTGGATGATTTCATCGGTCAAGGAGGAACAATTGCAAATCTTAGGGGGCATATTTTGTATCAGGGAGGCGTAGTGATTGGAGCTACCGTTTTGACCGGAAAAGACTATTCTGCGATACTGGGACTCAACTTGAATAAGTTAAGTGACTTAAGGAGGCAGCATGGACAAATTGAAAACTGGTGGCGACAACGCTTCGGATTTGGTTTCGACTGCCTTACCGCATCAGAAGCTAGATACCTTATTAATACCCCAACAAGTCAGACGATTCTCAATCGAATTGAAGAAACGGATACTGAAGTTAAACGTAACGTCCGATAAATTTGTAATAGCTGTAGAGAGTACCAAGCAATCACAAGTTCGGATGCTAACGCCTATTGAAATTGAAGACTTGCGTAAAACGAAACGTAAAGTGGCTGATAGGATATTTGGTTTGCTGAAGCAAATTTGATAGCGTTAAATGAATTTTTAACGCTAAATTAACAAATATACATACGACTATAATTTTGGATATCTAAATTAGTTAATCCTTTAGTGCTTGACTGCATTTTAGCTCTTGAAAAAAACAAAGCCCCTTTTAAGGGGCTTCACCTTTTTATATACAGTGTTTTACTCAAAGCGACATATAAAATTCAAGGAGTAACAGTTAATACTCTGCTGCCTGTATCGTAGCGTTGTAAATACTCAGATATTTTTTCAAAGGTAGCGGTCACGGGTGTGCCTCGTTGATCTGAAGTAGATACTTCCGCAGAAAACATTGAACCTAACATTAGCTTGAAAGGATTGACTTTCACAGTTTGAGCTTTGAAATAAACTTTCGTGTTGGCTTTGATAAGTTTGATGTCACTAGTCTGGTAAATAGCTGCATTGATTACATCAAGAACAAACTCAGTACAATTTTGTAGTTCTACTGTGTATGGGTTAGCGATGACGGAATAACGTGGTTGATGCAGAGATGAATAAGTAGGTGATGCAATCACAGTTAATAAGCGTTGTTGTAATTCAGGTGAAGGAATCAGAATGCCAGCTTCAAGTTTTGCAACGCTAGAAAAAAAATCTACAGGATAATCTTGGACTAGATCACTGATATTTGGATGATCATTTTTTTGATAGAGATTGTAAATGGCATAACCAGGCACATTACTTCCATCTGCCAGCATGATGTTTGAGTAAACTGCAAATGCCACGTGTGTGAAATGCATGCCTTCTGGCATTTCAGATAAGGGGCGTCCCATTCTCGCTAAGATCGCTACACGTACGCCTTCTTGCGCTAGTTTTTGTTCAACCTTTTTTGAGAATGCACTAATTTTTTCAGCTGGAAATTGAGGCTTAGCGTTAGCGCTGCTACCACTAAAGCTAGTAGCATGAACAGATGCATGGCTATAAAAAAATAACAGAAGCAAGAAAATTTTAATTAAGATTTTTTTCATCATATTGTCCCATTAGATATTTTGAAAAACATTAACGTGGTGTTGTTGTGTTACTAGGTTTCAGTGCTTCGGCAGGGGATGTGACGGTAATTGTTTTATCGGTGAGAGGTAATGGACCGTTAGCAGGTGATCCGGCTGCGGCTGCAGAGGCTTGTCCGATTTTTGTACTACTTGGTCCAGCTGCGCTGCCACTAGCGCCGACAGATAGCATAGGAACAGCTAATACACCGATAGTCGCTTGACCCACTGCAACTGCACCCATAGTTACAGCAGCACTAGCATGTCCACTTGCAGCATTGGCAGTGTCTACGCTTCCGCCTGCAGAAGCATCAGATAGCAAGCAAGTACTTAAAATGAAAGTGAATGTGGCGATAGGAAATGAAAATTTCACGATAGTCCCCCAGAGGTTGTTTGTAATTGGGAGCTTCGTTACACATCGGCAATATGAGTTCCAGTCGCTTATTAAGCTTTTTGAGATAAGATATCTAACAAGAATATTTTTTAATTACTTTAACAACTTTAGCGTATGCAAAAAATTTATCAGTTATCAAGCACATTCAATCGTTTCTTTGAATCAGAAAAATCTAGTGCAATTATTTTAATCATTGCAACGGTGATTAGTGTGGCGCTCACAAATTCAGTGATGAGTGATAGCTATCTTGCCTTTTGGAGAAATGAATTTTTAGGTTTGAGCTTAGAACATTGGATTAACGATGGTTTGATGGCGATCTTCTTTTTAATGATCGGACTAGAGCTTGAGCGCGAAATATATGTAGGGGAGTTGTCGCTACTCCGTAATGCGCTATTGCCCATATTTGCCGCTCTAGGCGGGACATTAGCACCAGCACTTATTCACTATCTATTTAATGCAGATCTGCCAACGCAATCTGGTATTGGTATTCCTATGGCGACCGACATAGCTTTTGCACTAGGTGCATTAGCTTTATTAGGTAAGAGGATTCCACCTTCCCTAAAAGTGTTTGTCGTTGCATTTGCTGTGATTGATGATTTGATTGCAATCATTGTAATTGCATTGTTTTATACAAATCATGTCGCTATGTTTTATTTAGCTATAAGTATAGGAATATTTTTAGTATTGCTATGCTTGAACCGCATTTTCCGCATATCGCTACTCCCAGTTTATTTGATTGGTGGGGTATTCATGTGGATCTTCATGCTTAAGTCGGGAGTGCATGCGACGGTAGCAGGCGTAATGCTTGCCTTTGCTATTCCATTTTGGTCGCGCGATCAGCAGCAGCCGTCACCATCACATCAACTTGAGAATTTTCTCCACAAGCCAGTCGCATTTATTGTGTTGCCACTGTTTGCGCTAGCTAATACTGGTATCGTATTTGGCGCTAACTGGGCGCTTGATTTAGCATCACCTAATAGTTTAGGGGTAATGTTAGGGCTTGTTGTAGGTAAGCCATTGGGTGTGTTAATTTTGTCTATGACGGTTGTTTTAATAGGTATATGTAGATTACCAAGTGAGGTAACTTGGAATCACATGATAGGAGCAGGTCTGCTGGGTGGTATAGGATTCACTATTTCTATTTTCATTACCAATCTAGCGTTTGAAGGTCAGCTTGAACTTATTAACGCTTCAAAAATAGCGGTATTTACTGCATCTTTATTAGCAGGACTTATAGGTTTACTCTGGTTAAGAGTTGTATGCAAAATGCCAGAGACTGCAAGCTAGTTATATTAGTTTTTTAGATTAGAGAAAAATAACTCTATATTTCATTTTTTATTATGGGATGATGAAAAGCCTTTTTATAAAAAATAAAGAGTAACCATCAATTTAGTATCCACTCGCCATGATTTTTAATAGCTAGGTACATTTCATCCGGAGCGAGATCTACATTGCCCGGCCAAGTTACCGCACCATTTTCTATGTAAGCCTGACGAAATATTTCAGGATCTTTAAGTTTTTCAAACACGCCAGTCAGATGACTTGGTTTGAATTGTACTTTTCCAGTTGTGCCATCGGAAAAAATCACCCTTATGCTCAAAGGTGAAATTGCCTCAACTTCAATTACATTCCAGTGCATGCGCTTCTCACTTTAAAGGAGGGATGGTCTTGGGTTGGTATTTTGCTTTACGTAGAAGCGAATTTTTTATTGAACTACTTTTGTATTGATTGAGCAAATTTAAATCAAGCAATCTGCTCAAAAGGCAAATTCTCTTTCACTAATATCACAGTACACGGCGCACGCATTGCAACACTAATAGGCACCGTTGCAATCAAATTTTGCATTGCCAATCCATGTGTGGCTGCGCCCATGATAATGAGGTTAACTTTATTACCTTCTGCATAGCGCAATAATGCTTGCGCTATATTGCTAGATTCAATCACATGAAATGATGCTTGATGGTTTTGTAAGTTCAATCCTTCAGCCCATTTCTTAAAGCTAGCTAGATGTTGGCGTTGTAGCAGTGTTTCACTTTGATTGTTATTAGACCCTGCGCCTAGTCCAGTGTTAATCACAGTCACAATAGCTAACTTTGCTCCAGGTCGTGTTCCGAGTGAACGTATAGTGGCTTGTCGAAGCGCATACAGTGTTGCATCACTCACGTCATTATTTGGTAGTGCCACCATCACTATAGGTACTTCAGAAATTTGCTCAGAAGGTAAGGGGCTCGCTTGATATTGCATGCCTGCTGCTTTTATCCAGCGTTTGAAATGCCACCAAAATCCTTTACGTTTTGTTTTACGTCCCTGTTCCGTAATAGTGACTTGATCGGGATTACGTAAATCAAACATGAGATGCGAAGCTGATGGATAGCGTTGATCAGCTTGCGGTTCTAAACAACGCAAAATCACTTCTTGCAGCCATTTAGGACAATCGCTGCGTAAAGCCCGTGGTGGAGCTGGACTCATCCATAAGCGTTGACGTAATCCACCTGTTGTTGTGGGCGAGCCAAAGGGTAATTCTCCCGTTGTCATTTCATAGAGCATGACACCAATCGCAAACACATCACTACGTGGATCACCTCGTACACCAATAATTTGTTCAGGTGCTATCCATGCAGGTGAACCTACTGCTTTACGTAATTCTTCAGCGAGTAAATCAGGATAATGTGCGTGATAAGACAAACCAAAATCTAATAACACCATGCAATCATCTTTGCTGATCATCACATTGGCAGGTTTTAAATCAAGATGACAAGCATTTTGCTGATGTAGGCTGTGTACAGCTTCTGCTAATTTTGCACCTAGATGTGTAATTGTTTCAATACTCAGGGCTTGTTTTTGATTGCGATGCGTATGTATAAATGATTCTAGAGTTTCACCTTGTATCTGCTCCATTACTAAATAAGGTACACGGCTTAAATCACCAGCTGCGACAAAGCGAGGACTATGTGGGCCATTTAATACTTGTAGCAGTTGATGTTCAATTTCAAAGCTAACGATATTTTCTCCACCATCACCGCTGCGCATCAATGGTACTTTCATCACCATATCAAACAAAGCAGGTCGGCCATCTGCATAGGTCACAGAATAAATACTCGCCATTGCGCCACCATGAATGCGTGCTCCTATCTTGAAACCATCTAAATCACTATCTTGTACTAAGCGTGTCATCGACCCGACTCCAGTCTTGTGATTAACGCTTCAGGTAATCCTAAATCATGCATAGTTTGCGCAACTGTTAAGTAGTCATAACTAACTCGATGAAAGGTTAACTGTGAAGTTTCAGAATCGAGCAGCGCATAATTAGCGCGTGTATCACCATCACGCGGTTGTCCTACCGAGCCTACTGTTGCCAGCCAGTGTCTGTAGGTGCCGACTGGAATAGCGATACCATTTTTAGGTTGAAACGGCATAAGACGATTACCTGATCCGCGATAGTACAGAGATTGTTGATGTACATGTCCACCAAACACATAGCGAATTTCTGGATTTTTAGCAGCCGCATCTAAGCTACGTGAAGCTAAACGTTCATCTTGTATGTAATGCCATTTTTCTGGTGCGTCCGCAGTTGCATGTACTAAAAAAACGTTATCGATGATGGCTGTCAGCGGTAGTTGTGCTAACCATGCTTGTTGATCTTGATTGAGTTGTTTAAACGTCCAGCTTGTGGTCATATTGCCCCAAGTCGCATCAGCATCAGACTCTTGAGTAGGACAAGTATCATGGTTACCACGCAATATAATCGCGCCTTCCTGCTCTAACTGACGACATCGTTCTACTGTCTCAGCAGGATAGGGCCCATAATCAACCATATCACCCAACAAAGCGAATTGATCCGCACCTTGTGCATTTGCATGTGCAATACAAGCTTCTAGTGCAGGCAAATTTGCATGTATGTCGGACAATAGCGCGAGTTTCACGTAGGTTTACCTAATAAATATTTTATTTAATTCAAACTATTGTAGCGCTGATTATTCAAGGTTTAAATTACAATGCCAAGTAATCAGAAGTTACACATACCTGTGAAATAGAAAATCATGTTTAAACCAGAAGAACGTTTCACTACCCTATTAAATGGCAATCACAAAGCTATAGCTGTTTTATTGTCATTTACATTATGTAGTCCAATTATCACGCAAGCAGCAAGCTTATTTGGTGACCACTCCTGCAAGGATTGGAGTAGTTTGGAATACGCTACTAAAAAATCATGGAGTAATGCCTTTCTTGCGCCCTTGAGCTTGACTTATCAAGGCATACAAAAAACACGTAAAGATAATTACAACGATGATCCACTCTCTTTTGAAAAAGCGATCGAAAGTATAGATAACTTTTGTAAAACCCAACCTGAGCAAGATGCTAGTGCAGGAGCAATGAATTTTTTAAAAAAACTAAGCGAACAGTGATTTATTTTCAAATCAATAATAAATAAATCAGTTATTCCAGTATTGCCAGTTAAGCAATGAACAAAGTTTTTTAAATTCTCCAGTTGTTATTTACCATTTTGACTAGAATCAATTTTTCTCTAAAAAATAATTTCTCTAAGAATCTTTACTAGTCAGTCTGAAGGATAATTGTTGCTCGACAACATTTGTTATTAGGCTGTATGAGAAATCCAAAAAAATCGTCTCAAACTGAGATAGCAACCAATATCAGTCCTTCAGTCACACCTGTTTTTAATCCCAAAGCCATCGATGAGATGGTGCACCAGCATATTTCAAAAGCAGCGTTGGGTTTTTCTCCCATTTCTCTCGCTTTGGCCTATGCCGATTGGGCCATGCATTTAGCCGTTTCTCCTGGTCGACAAATCGAGTTAGCGCAGAAAGCAGTCGAGCTCATGCAAAACGAGTTCAAACAAACTGCACAGTCAAATAAAAATGAACCAGCAGTAGCAGAAAAAGATCCGCGATTTAGTGGTGCAGCATGGTCGCAATGGCCATTCAATGTCATGAAGAGTGGTTTCAAAGTAAGTGACGCATGGTTGCAAGATGCAACTAAGGTCGATGGCATGTCTTCGCATAGACAAGAGATGGTGAGTTTTTTTTCTAGGCAGATGTTAGATGCATGGTCGCCTTCGAATTGGCCAGTAACAAATCCTGAAGTACTGACGCAAGGTGTGGAGACCTCAGGCAAAAGTTTGATGCAGGGCTATCAGCTGTTTATAAAAGACCTACAACAAGCGCGCATTAACTCCACTAAACCGAATCCAGAAAATTTAACACCGTTGCCCTTAACAGTTGGTCGTGATGTGGCGATTACACCAGGTAAGGTTGTGTTTAGAAATAATTTGATTGAATTGATTCAGTATGCGCCTACGACAAAAAAAGTCGCAGCTGAGCCCATACTCATCATTCCTTCTCCCATCATGAAGTGCTACATCTTGGATTTATCTCCACATAACTCCATGGTGAAATATTTAGTGTCGCAAGGTTTGACGGTATTCATGATTTCATGGCGTAATCCAGATGCAGATGATCGTCATCTCGGCATGGATGATTACTTACAAACCGGCGTCATGGATGCAATGCGTCAAGTAAGACAACTCGCAGATAGTGCAGCAATTCACACTATGGGTTATTGCTTGGGTGGTACCTTCTTGGCGATTGTTGCTGCCTTATTGGGTTCAGAAGAATTTCAAAAACAAGAAATTAAAACAGATCATAAACATACTCAGCCCCTACCAAAATTAGCTAGTGTCACTTTGCTCGCAGCACAAACTGACTTCTCTGAGGCGGGTGAATTAGACATCTTTATTGATGATGATCAGTTAAAAACGCTACGTGCACAAATTGCTCGAACAGGTTATTTAAGTGGTCGTCAAATGGCGGCTAGCTTCCAGTTCTTGCATGCTCGTGATTTGATATGGTCACGTAATACGCGCCGTTATTTATTAGGTGAAGAAGAAAGCAGTAATGATTTAATGAGTTGGAATGCTGATACAACGCGTTTACCCGAGCGTATGCATTCAGAATATCTTGATACTTTATTTCTCAATGATGATTTAGTTGAAGGTCATTATCAAGTTGCGGGTAATCCAGTCGCCTTAATGAAATTAAAAATGCCATTAATGGTAGTGGGTACAGTGCGTGATCATGTCTCGCCTTGGAAATCCGTGTATAAAATTCACTTGTATACAGATACCGACACCACCTTTATCTTAGCCTCGGGTGGCCATAACGCTGGGATCGTCTCTGAGCCAGGTCATGCAAAGCGTAATTATCAAATTCGTAGAGCACCAGCTGGTCATGATTGGATACATGCAGATGATTGGCGTGAAATGGCAGAGCAGCATGATGGTTCATGGTGGACTGCTTGGAGTGCGTGGTTGCAAGAGCAAAGTAGTGCGCAAATACCAGCGCGTGAGATTGATGTGAAATCTGTGCTGTGTGATGCACCTGGTGAGTATGTCATGGTGCGCTATGCAGATTAAAGTTTTGAGAAAGAAATCAGATGCATGATTTATTTAGTTTGCGTGGCAAAAAAGGTCTCATATTAGGTCTTGCGAATGAACACAGCATTGCATGGGGCTGTGCAGAATTGGTCAGACAAATGGGTGCCGATGTTGTCGCAACTTGTTTGAATGATAAAGCTAGAAAATATGTAGAGCCTTTAATACAGCCTAGTGGCATAGAGCTAGTGACATGCAATGTAGAAGATGCTGGTGCGATCGAAGCTTTAGTAAAAACAGCGGCCGATAAATTAGGGCATTTTGATTTTGTGATTCACTCTATTGCTTGGGCACCGTTAGAAGATTTACATGGCCGCACCATCGATAGTTCTAGTGCAGGATTTGCACGTGCCATGGAAGTCTCTTGTCATTCATTTGCGACCTTAGCAAAAGCTTGCACACCGTATATGAGCGCAGGTGGTAGTTTGCTTACCATGACCTATCTAGGAGCTGATGAAGCAGTGCCTCATTATGGATTAATGGGGCCAGTAAAAGCTGCATTGGAATCACTCGTCAAATACATGGCAATGGAACTGGGTCCTAGCAACATACGTGTTCATGCAGTTTCACCTGGTCCTGTTCCAACTCGTGCTGCTTCTGGTATTGATGCCTTTGATGAACTGATGCAAAGCGCCATACATAAATCACCATTAGGTCGATTAGTTAGTTTGCAAGAAGTAGCACAGCTGTGTGCATTTCTTTGTAGTGATGCAGCATCTGGCATGACAGGACAAACTATTTATGTGGATGCAGGTTACCACGCTGTGGATTGAATAATTTTAAAAGAAGAATGACGCATGAATAAATCACAAGATGTCGAGTGGACTGAAAACATCACCTATGATGAATTACAAATAGGGCAGTCCGCAAAACTGATTCGTACACTCACACTCGATGATATTCGTGCATTTGCTGCAGTCTCTGGAGATACCAATCCAGCGCATCTTGATCCTGAATACGCTAACGACACAATATTTCATGGCGTGATTGCACATGGCATGTGGGGCGGTGCATTGATATCCGCAGTGCTAGGTACACAATTCCCAGGACCAGGCACGATTTATTTACAGCAGGATTTACATTTCACACGTCCAGTACACATAGGTGACACGCTCACCGTCGTCGTGACCGTAAGTACTAAGGACGATGAAAAAAAACGTGTGGGCTTAGATTGTCAGGTCATCAATCAAAAAGGTGAACATGTATTACATGGTGATGCACGAGTCATAGCGCCTACACAAAAAGTACGTCGTCCTAAAGTTAATGCGCCGCATATTCAACTCTTTGATCCAGAAGCACGACTGCAAGCACTGTTAGATAAAGCAGCGCATCTCGAAGCAGTGCGCTGTGCCGTGGTTCATCCATGTGATACTGAGTCACTTATTGGTGCATTAGATGCAGCTCGTGCTGGATTAATTATTCCTGTACTAGTGGGGCCAATAGAAAAAATGCGCGCGATTGCTGCGCAAGCGAATTGTGACATTAGTGGAGTTGAACTAGTCGGTGTACCGCATAGTCATGCAGCTGCAGAAAAAGCCTCTGAAATGGCAGCGCAAGGCAAAGTAGAAATTCTCATGAAAGGTAGTTTGCATACAGATGAATTACTGCATGCCGTTCTATCACAACCTAATTTGCGTACCGGTCGTCGCATGTCACATGTATTCCGTTTTGATGTGCCGCTGTATCCTAAGCCTTTATTAGTTACTGATGCAGCATTAAATATTTTCCCTACCCTGCTAGAAAAAGCAGACATCATTCAAAACGCGATTGATTTTGCTCACATCATGGGCACAGCCTTGCCTAAGGTTGCGATACTCTCTGCATTAGAAACAGTGAATCCTGAAATTCCTTCTACGATTGATGCAGCAGGTTTATGCAAAATGGCACAACGTGGACAAATTCGAGGCGGCATACTGGATGGCCCACTCGCATTTGATAATGCGATTTCTGCCCATGCAGCTCAGATTAAACATATTGATTCACCGGTAGCAGGTGATGCTGATATTTTGGTCGCACCTGATCTTGAATCCGGCAATATGCTGGCTAAACAATTAGAGTATCTCGCAGGCGCAAGTGGATCAGGCATAGTCATGGGGGCTCGTGTTCCTATTGCACTAACAAGTCGAGCTGATAGTGCATCTGTCAGAGTGGCTTCCGCATTGCTAGCCTTGTTGTGTGCGCATCATTTGCGCACTGACCCTGTACGACAATCTCAGCTAGGTATACATAGCTAGGCATCTAAGGAAATCGTATGACTATTCTCGCTGTCAACGCGGGTTCCTCTTCGCTAAAATTTTCACTCCATCCTCTGCAAGATGGTGTGGTAATGGCTAGTGTATTGACCGGCAGCATAGAAGGCTTAGAGCCACAAGGTTCACCAGCCATGCATTGGATTACACCAACCGGATCACAGACGCGTCAACTCACTCGAACAAATGAAGAGTCATTTCAGTTGGCATTGCGAAGCTTGCACGATTTATTAACAAGCTTGCCTGACTTTCCTGCGTTACGAGCAGTAGCGCATAGAGTTGTACATGGAGGTGCAGATTTTTTTGAGAGTGTGAGGGTCACAGAAAAAATATTGCAGAGTTTAGAAAAATTAAATAGCCTTGCACCGCTTCATCAGCCGCATAATCTTGCTGGCATACGTGCCTTTCAACAAGCATTTCCATCTGTGCCTCAAGTAGCATGTTTTGACACAGCCTTTCATGCATCCGCACCTGCACTACATCAAAGCTTTGCTTTACCAACAGAGTTAAGGCAGCAAGGTATTCGTCGTTATGGATTTCATGGCTTGTCCTATCAATACATCATGAGTGTGTTAGAGCAGCAGAGTAAGCATGCCCATGATCGCGTCTTAATGGCGCATTTAGGAAATGGTGCTAGCCTATGTGCAGCGCACCAAGGAAAAAGCCTAGCATCCACCATGGGATTTTCAGCCCTTGATGGTTTGATGATGGGGACACGCGCAGGTAATCTCGATCCTGGTGTTGTGCTGTACTTGCTAGAGCAGGGTTGGACGCATGATCAACTACAAACATTACTGTATAAGCAGAGTGGCTTGTTAGGTGTTTCTGGTATTTCTGCAGATATGCGCACATTGCGGGCTAAGAAAAATCAAGCAGCAGATTTTGCCATCGATTTATTCACTCATCGCATAGTGCGAGAAAGTGGTGCTATGGTGGCCTGTACGGAGGGTATTGATGTTCTAGCCTTCAGCGGAGGCATAGGTGAACATGATGGCATACTCAGACAACAAGTCTGTCAAAAATTAAGTTGGTTAGGCTTGGAGCTGAATCAAGAAAAAAATCAGCAAGCAACTGGTAATGAAATTATGTCTGTGCATGCAGAAGGTAGTGCAGTTGAAATTTGGGTGATTCCAACCGATGAGGGTAGAGTCGCAGCACGTGAAGCAGCAGCGCTCATCAATAAACAATAAAACCCTAAGAGATGCTGTAGTTGCAGCTAGTTGTACTAGTAAAGATTCGTGAAACTGGTTGTCGCTAATGGCATCTGTAGTAAAGCGAAAAAGAGATTAATTTTAAAATTACAAAAGCAGGACGAATAATGAAAAATAATAATCAAGCATTGTCGCAACAATCTTCTTTGAGCTCTGCAATTTACAAATGGTTGTTTGACCATGAATTTATTGAGGGTTATAGCAATCACATCGAAAAAATTATCGCCACATTGATTATATTCAGTGTGCTGGCAATCGTTTTAGAAAACACGCCTGAAATTTATCAGCCCCATGCATGGGCTTTTCATTGGTTTGATGTCATCACAGTAGCCATCTTTAGCTTTGAATATGTTTTAAGGCTATTGACTGCGACCTCGCATCCAGATTTTGCGCATAAGCGATTTCCTAGACTAAGTTATTTCTTTAGTTTTTATGCGCTGATAGATTTTATAGCAATTGCGCCGTTTTATTTTGCACAGATTGCGCCAGTTGATGTGGAAATGCTGCGTATCTTACGAATCATGCGTTTAGCGAGAATGTTTAAGTTATCGCGTCAATTAGTGCCAGCATGGCGTGAATTTAGTGAGTTGAATAAAAATCGGTCGTTTCGCGCAAAAGTATATGCACTACTAGAGCCAACAGGGCACTCAGGACAGTTACACATCATCGTTGATAATTTCATCGTATTTTGGATTGCACTTTCTATACTCTGCGTAGTGCTAGAAACTGTCGATCAAATTCATGCCTTGTTCTATATCGAGTTCTATTGGATAGATATTATTGCATTCAGTATTTTTACAATCGAATATATTGCACGTCTATATTCCGCGCCTGAGAATCCAGCATTTCTTACTTTACGTTTTTCACGCTTGAGACACATACGTAGTGCGCAAGCTATTATTGATTTGCTGACTATCTTACCGTTTTTGTTAGAAAGCTTTTTCAAACAACATGTTGACTTACGATTCTTAAGAGTGTTTAGGCTTTTGCGTATGCTAAAGCTCACGCGTTATACCTCAGCCACTGATACGCTATTAAAAGTGGTGAAACGGGAATGGCAAGTGATTTCTGCTGCTATCTTTGTGATGTTTTTGTTGGTTGTACTCACTGCAAGTATGGGTTTTATTTTTGAAAACGCAGCGCAACCCGATAAATTTGAAAATATTCCGCAGTCTATTTATTGGGCAGTGATTACACTAGCTTCAGTTGGCTATGGAGATATTTCTCCCATTACACCTATGGGGCGCTTACTGACAGTTATTCTCTCTTTAGTAGGGATAGGTATTTTTGCAATACCTGCAGGTCTATTAGCTTCTGCATTCACAGATCAATTGCGTATAGATAGAGAATCATTTAAGCGTACATTAGCAGTTGCGTATGCGGATGAAAAAATTGAACCCAGAGAGCAAGAACACATCATTGCAGAAGCAGAACGATTGCATTTATCCGATACTGAATTTGAATTACTCTTGCTTGAGGCGAAGGAAGACTATGAGAAGAGTAAGGCAGTTCAAGAATTAAGTTTCGGTCACTTATTATTAGATCCCACTACTCATCCTGAATTCGCTGCAGAGCAATTTAGAATACTAGTAGCGCAATTACGTTTGCTCAGTAAAGCTGTGGCACATGCTCCTATAGTTGAGACACTATCTGCTAAAGAAACGTCGGATGAGTTAACGATAAAAATTGCGCAACTGGTAGCTGAGTACGGAAAGAAATCATAGTTTTAGTTTAATAATGAATATTTTGGAAAGTATATGAGTAATTTTGATCACATCAGCCTAGTCAATGAAATAAATAGTAATTTAACGCCATTCAGAAAATCGCAATCGGATGCAATGAAAGGCTTTGCGCAATTAGCGCAAGCCGCTATGGCGGAAGGTGATATTAGCGCAAAGCATAAAGAGTTCATTGCTTTAGCAATAGGCATTACGCAGCATTGTTCTGGTTGCATAGGTTTTCATGTCAAAGCTCTACAGAAGTTAGGTGCGACACGTAAAGAATGTGAAGAGATGTTATCTGTCTGTGTCTATATGGGAGGCGGGCCAGCTCTGATGTATGCAGCAGAAACACTAAAAGCTTGGGATGATATGGCGGCCGAGCATGCTGATAAGTTAGCACTTAAATAAATTAATAAAAACGATTAGCGCTAAATATTTTAGAGCCATAAATCGGAGAATGATTTCATGTTTGATAAAGTACTGGTTGCATTTGATGGAAAAAATCAAGGCGTCATTAAATTCATCAATCGCTTACCTCAATGTGAGGCAATTTATGTTCTCTCTGTTTTTGAGTTAAGTTTCTCTGAGAGAGTGATGAAAGTATTTCATAAATATGTTCACTCTGATGAGAGTTGGATGCCTAGTAATACAGGTGGCTTGTCAAAAAAATTGGAACTAGTTAGTGCTGATTTAGCAGTGGCTCATAAAAAAATGTATAAAATTCTTCATGCTGGTGATCCTTATCAAGAGATAAAAAAAGTCATTGATGAAACGCATCCTGATTTAGTTGTGGTTGGTAAATCAAAAAACTATGATGAAATTTCTTTTCTATCAAAGAAAAATGTAGAAACTAAATTAGCTGCAAGCAGTCGTTCAAATTTAGTGATTGTTAAATAATGGCGCATGAACAGTTTCAGCTCTTCCCTCATCCTTATAAGGCTTGTGTGATTGGAGCGGGTGGTGCCATTGGTGCGGCCTTTTGTCAGGCATTTCAAGCTGATAAGCAGTGTGTTTATGTGAAGGCGATATCGCAATCTTTAGGCGATGATTTCAATCTAGAGAGTGCAGACTCTATCAAGCTTCAAGCACAACACTCAGCAAGCGATGGTCCTTACCATATCATTCTTGATGCAACCGGTGTCTTAATGATTAATGATATTGGCCCTGAAAAATCCTTGTCTGCATTACGTGACGCTCATTTATTAAAAGCCATGCATCTGAATGCGGTTGCACCTGCTATCGTGCTCCAGCAATTTGCACCCTTGTTAGCTTCGGGTTCTGCTATCTATGCCAAACTGTCTGCGCGTGTTGGCAGCATCTCAGATAATAAAAAAGGTGGTTGGTATGGCTATAGAGCATCTAAGGCTGCCTTGAATATGCTATTGCAAACTGCGGCACTAGAATTACAAAGAAAAAATCCTGAGTTAAAAGTAATCGCTTTACAGCCGGGTACAGTCAAATCAAAACTATCGCAGCCCTTCACCGGTGCTACGCCACATTTATTAGAGCCATCAGAGTCTGTGGTAGGTATGTTGTCTGCGATGAAAAATGTAACTGTGAAAAGTGGAGCACACTTTATCGATTACCAAGGGCAGACAATTGAGTGGTGAAGCGAAGCTTGAGTTCTTCGACTATTGCAATGATGCTAATTTTTTATTCTAACCACAATTCATATTGAGTTTTTTATCATGTCAGATAGCCTTTTTGAAAAATATGGTGGTGTTCCTTTCATAACGGATCTAGTGAGAGATTTTTACAAACAAGTTATGAAGCGTCCTAATTTGCGTCGTTATTTTGAAGATGTACCGGTTGATAAGCTGATCACACATCAAATTAACTATGTATCCACCGCCATGGGACGACCAGTAGCGGGTTATCACGGACGAAATATTCGTCAGGTGCATCATGGATTAGGTGTAACCAATGCTTCTTTTGCACTCATGATGGATTTATTTGACGATGCTCTCGCTAGAGCTGGTGTGACTGAGGAAGATATTCCTAAGATTAATTCCATACTCAGATCTCGACATGATGATGTCGTCAGCGGATAGGTTATTACCTATATCTAGGTAGATCAATCTGGTTATAGAAATTATGCTAAATTGGCAGGTTTAGTAGCGGCATTTGCTGCTTTTTTTATTTGTGCTTTTGGTAATGGCAAAGACTTTATTTGATAAATACGGTGGAGTTCCAATGGCGACGCGTGTTGCGAAGGACTTTCACGAGCGTTTGATGCGTAGGCCTCATTTACGTCGCTATTTTCTTGAAATACCTATTGATAGAATTATCCAACATCATATTGAATATATTGCCTATGCATTAGGCAAGCCAACACAACATTATAGTATTGAAGATATACGTGCGCAGCATAAGCACTGTGGTGTAACGGGTGCTTCCTTTGATTTGACACGTGAATTATTTGTCGCGTGTTTAGAAGAAGAAAATATTACTGAAATCGATATTGCCCATATCATGGAAACACTCAGAGATGTACGTAGCACGATAGTTACCAAAGGTGTGGAACGCTAATTTATGCATTGCACCGTTAAACAAGCAGGCGATCATTGTCCGACTTTGAAAATTGGTGTCGTGTTACTGGCAGCAGGTGAGGGTTCACGTTTAGGGTGTATACCAAAATCGTTAATTCAGCTCCAAGGTCAAACATTAATTCATCGTCATCTACAAACACTGCATGCGGTAGGTATCGATGATATTGTTGTCGTGACTGGTTATTATTTCGAGGCGATAGAAGCAGCATTAGTTGGGCAAACAGTAAAAATAGTACGCAATCCAACGCCAGAAGAAGGTCAGCAACTATCAGTGCGCTTAGGTTTAACAGCGTTGAGCAACGATTGCGATCTTATACTTGTGATGTTGGCGGATCAGCCTTTATTGAATCGCGATGATGTAATTGAATTAATCTCTGCCTATAAGCACAGACCTACTAATAAGCTTGTTGTTTTACCTGAGGTACATGGTCAACGCGGTAATCCTGTGTGTTTTTCAGCAGAGCTTATTTACAGCATGCTGGCTTCGCCGCAAAAAATAAGTTTTCGAAATTATATCGATCAAAATCCCAACTCTGTTCACAAGCATCTGACAACAAATGAGCACTTTGTTATCGATCTGGATACGAATGAGGATGTCATTCAATTCGAAAAACGCACTGGCTTTAAATTAGTTTTACCTTCAATTACGCCCGCCTGAAATTCAGTTCTTCTAAAGCCTATGTCTTTTCAAGGCTATCAGCGCATATCGTGCTGTTTTAGCATTCAAAGCATAAATAAAATAGCAATATTTCATGTTGCACTGCGACTTTCTTTTCATTTTCACTTCATGTACAAACTTTAACTGAGGGAAATTTACTTAAGAATTTAATTAATAATAATGTAATTACTTCGATAATTACGAGATAACTCGTACGAGGTTCCAAGATGGAGGCGCATTTGGACCACGATAAGAAAAAACATATAGAGACGATTATGCGTTTGGCCGAGCAATCGCGGCCGAATGAGTCTGTACTCACGCAAGATGATGTCATTAGAGATTCGTGGATGCGCTGCATTCATGAACATAAACTCGATCCTACGCGATCACAAGAAGCGATCATTCTTCCTTATCATCAGCTGCGTGAACATCAAGATCAAATTGATGATTTTTTACATATTGCACGACATGGTTTAGAGACTTTGTATCATCAAGTGACAGGTTTAGGTTATGCAGTTTTGTTAACCGATGCGCATGGTGTAACCGTCGATTTTATAGGTGATATACAACTCGATAAAAGTTTGAGAAAAGCGGGTTTATATCTAGGATCAAATTGGAATGAGATGGTGGCAGGTACCTGTGGTGTAGGTACTTGCATTACCACGGGTGAAGCTTTAACTGTGCATTTGAATGATCATTTTGATGCAACACACATTCCACTGACTTGTACGGCTGCGCCAATTTTTGATCCTCTGGGTAAATTGAAAGCAGTATTAGATATATCAGCGCTCACATCACCACATCATAAAGAGAGTCAGCATTTAGCACTACAGTTAGTGAAAATGTTTGCACATCAAATTGAGAATGCACATTTTTTACATCGATTTACGCAAGATTGGATATTACGTTTATCTCTCGCGCCTGAATTTTTAGAAGTCGATCCTGAGTTTTTAGTCGCAGTTGATGAAGCAGGAAAAATAATTGGACATAATCGTCGTGCCCAACTACTGTTTTGCGAAGATGGTGAAACTAATTTAATTGGACGTTCAATCAATCAAATATTAAATTTAGAAGTTAATGAATTGCCACGATTTGTTTCTGCTAAACCTGCTGATAGGCGTGCCGTTCGCATACATGGTTCACAAAAATTATTATTTGTTTCTGCACTCGCACCCACTAAAGTACAAGCAGGAAGTCATGCCGGTAAAGCTGAAATGGTCGTACCTGCTCCACTTGCTGCTTTGTCGGGTGGCGATACGACATTAGATAGACAGATCGATCGTGCTGCTAAATTAGTGAATTCACCGATTAGTATTTTAATTACCGGTGAAACTGGTAGTGGCAAAGAGTTTTTTGCAAAAGCTTTACATAAGAGTAGTGAACGTCGCGATGGACCATTCATACCTGTGAATTGCGCTGCTATTCCTGAGAGCTTGATTGAGAGTGAATTATTTGGTTATACAGCAGGGAGTTTTTCTGGTGCTGCAACTAAGGGTAAGCGTGGTTTAATTCAAGAAGCAGATGGGGGTACTTTATTTCTTGATGAAATAGGTGATATGCCTAAACCATTACAAGCTCGCTTGTTGCGCGTGTTATCTGAACGTGAAGTCTTACCAATTGGTGCTACCCAAGCAGCGCCTGTAAATATTCGTGTTGTCGCTGCGACGCATTGTGATCTTGAGAATTTAGTTGTTGCTGGATTGTTCCGCGATGACTTGTACTATCGCTTATGTGGTGCGCATTTTACTTTGCCACCACTGCGTGATCGTAAGGATATGGCATGGGTGATTGATCGGGTGTTAGCAATCAATGCCAAACAGAATGCGAGTCCTTTTGTACCAGAACTTGATAAAGAAGCACGTGAAATATTAATGCGACATCGCTGGCCTGGTAATCTGCGTGAACTCAATAACGTGATTGCATTTGCAACTTCTGTCTCTAGCGAGAAGTTGATATCAGCTGCAGATTTGCCTGAATATTTACTCAGTAAAGAGCGCTTTTCAGAATTAGATTTGCCGGTCGATGCAGACTCTGTCTTTGAGCACGAGAAATCGCGCCTACTTGCTTTGTTGCGAGGCTGTAGTTGGAATGTCACTGCAGCTGCTCAGCAAATGGGCATTTCACGTGTCACGATTTATAAAAAAATGAAACGCTATAACGTCAAGCCTCCCATCTGAGTTGTTATTTTTGGAATGCTTTGTAAGCACTCTGCTTACAAGTGTAAACACCTAAGTATTTACAGCCGTTAGTTTGTTTACAGTTACATAGTAAGTGACACATTTCACCTTGTTTAGCTATGTTTCGCAACTCACTGTAATAACTAGACATTCTTTTTTTTCTCTGTTTATTCTTCGCAGCGCAGCAATTTTTTTCATGCTGGCACAGTCATTGCAATACTTATTTTTGCTAAATCTTTACAAAGTTTTTGTAGTGGTTTGCTTATGGATCGACAACTGCAAGCATCATTTAAGCAGAGCTAGCTCTATAAAAAAAGTATCTTCCTAGTTACATGTGCACATAACAAAACAGGAGACAGAAATGACAGACAAACAACGGCCTTTTGGCGTCTCAATGACAGAGCGCGAATTTGATGAGTGTTTACATGCTGATGAAGCTGCGTTCCGTTCACCGATTCCAACCCAAATGGTATCTAACGGTGAATACAATCCTTTACCGCAAACGCCTAAACAAAAGCAGGTTGAGTTTTTGATTAAAGAAATGGCTGATAAAGAAGCCAAACGTCACAACATGTCTCGTCGTCAGTTCCTTGCTACCTCTTCAGGTATGGCAACGGCGTTCTTAGCCATGAATCAGGTTTACGGCAAGATGTTTGAAGTAGATGAAGCTGAAGCGAAGAATTTAGATGCAGCAGGTGATCGCAAAGCTAAATACAAAGGTCAGTTTATCTTTGATGATCAAACTCACTTTATTCGCGATGACTTTAAAGAAGAAGGCTTGTTAGGTCTAACTAAATGGGCTGAAGGTGCCAAAGTTAATCCAAATATTGGCAATATTCCTACTACCTTGTCACGCTATAAGATGGATAACTATCTAAAAGAAATCTTCATGGATAGTGATACCACTGTAGCGCTGCTCTCTGGAGCGCCATTTGATGATCCTAACTGGTGGTTACTCTCGAATGATGCGATTCAAAACGCTTGCCGCTCAGTTAATAAGATGGCGGGCAGTGTACGTATGTTGGGTCACTCCATCATTACACCTAAATATCCAAACTGGATGGATGAAGTAGATCGTGCCATCACTGAATTGAAACCAGTGTCATGGAAGTCCTACACCATTGGTGATCCATTTGGTCCTTCCAAATATGCATGGCGTTTAGATGATGAAAAACTCATGTATCCATTCTATGAAAAAGCCATTAAAGCTGGCATTAATACAATTTGTATTCACAAAGGCTTAATGCCACGAGACTATGAAAAAGCGTTTGCTGGTACATGGGAAAATGCAACTGTAAATGATGTGGGCAAAGCAGCGAAAGATTGGCCACAAATGAACTTTGTGATTTATCACGCTGCATTACGTCCATGGTTGGCTGATAAACCAGACATGGAAATGGCGCAGTTTGAAAAAGATGGATACATCCAATGGTCTACCGACTTGGCTCGTATACCAGAGAAGTTCGGCGTCAATAACGTGTATGCAGAACTCGGTTCTGTATTCGCGAGTACCGCAGTGACTGATCCACGTTTCTGCTCTGCTTTCGTTGGTCAGTTAGTCAATTTAATGGGTCCTGATCGTGTTGTTTGGGGTACTGACTCAGTTTGGTACGGCTCACCACAGTGGCAGATCGAAGCAATGCGTCGTTTGGAAATCCCAGATGACATCATGAAAAAGCAAGGCTGGAAAATCAAGTTGGGTGATGGCCGTGGCACTGTTAAGAACAAGATCTTTGGACTTAACTCCGCTAAGCTTTACAAACTCGATGCACAGAAGATCGCGGCAGATGTTAAATCATTTGACCATGACATGATTGCGAAGATGAAGGCTGAATACTTAGCGATGGGCGGCGAGCGTAGTAATGCTGCTTATGGCTATATCGCAAAAGATGGTCGCGAGTTCGAGCAAGGCTAAGCAAGAATACGGATGCCCTAGCGGCATCCGTTTTTTGTGTTTGCCAATTTCATAGTGCAAAGGAATCATGATGAAAAATATGAAATCAATTTGCCTTCTTTTTTTGCTTTTATTTGGATCTGTATCTGTCTCTTTAGCGAATCATCATGAAGAGAAAAAAACACGGGTTGGTACGTGTGCAGATGCTAAAAAACAGCAAGACTATTTTTGCGACATGAAAAACGCATCTACAGATTCTATGGTGGCCTTAGGCACTGCTTGTAGAAATGCGAAAATCAATGTCAAAGAAGCGTGCGAGGGACAAGTTGAAAAAGATCCTGAGTATAAATCCTGCAAAATGGAACAAAAATGTTAATCCTGTTGTTGAGTGAATGGTAATGAATTGAGTTGCCATGTTGGTCCGTTCCGTCTCTCACTTAGGATTTAACTCTCCCGGTGTGAGATTGCCGACAGTTTTAGGACTGTCGGCTTTTTCGTCTCATGGGGTATAAATGTATGAATCAGTTTGATTATCAGATGCTAAGGAAAATCATTATGTGTACTAAAACAATACTGTGGATGCTGTTAATTGCACTCGTCAGTATGTTGTTTAATGAAAGAGTAGTCGCAGCAGATAAATTAGAAGCTGGTGCAAAATTTTCGGATTGCAAAGAATGTCCAGAAATGATCGTACTGCCAGCAGGTGAATTTATGATGGGGTCGGATAAAGTAGAAAGTGGGCATACTGATGAAAAGCCTCAGCACTCGGTAAAAATTAAATCCTTTGCGGTCTCACGATTAGAGACCTCATTTGCGCAATGGGATGCTTGTGTAGCAGATGGTAAATGTCCTAAGGCTGATGATGCAGGTTTTGGTAGAGGTAATCTGCCTGCAGTGAATATCTCGTGGACAGAAGCGAAAGCTTATGCAGTATGGTTATCAGCCAAGACAGGTAAAAATTATCGATTACTAAGTGAATCAGAATTTGAGTATGCCGCACGAGGTGGTACTAAAACGCCTTGGTTCTGGGGAGGTAATGAAGATAAAAAGAAAACCTGTGAGTTCGCAAATTTACATGATGAAGCAGGTAAAGAAGCTCATCCTAATTATGTGTGGTCGCATGTATTATGTAACGACGGTGCTGCTGAAAATATTGCAGGTGGAAAGTACAAAGCGAATGCTTTCGGTCTACATGACATGATAGGCAATGTGCGTGAGTGGGTAGAAGACTGTCATCAAGCCGGTTATGCAGGCGCGCCAGATGATGGCTCAGTGCGTGCAAATGAAGGTAAATGCGAAAAGCGTGTGGTGCGTGGAGGTGGTTGGTTAGATGGACCTTCAACTGCGCGTGCAGCGTATCGTTATTCTGAAGTGGAGAGTATGAAAACACATCAATTAGGCTTTCGTCTCGCGAGAGACTTATAAGATTTTGATGTAGTAATTATCAACTATTAAATCCGCTCAGCAAAATTTTTTTAGCGCTTTTAGAATAGGTTGTGGAGAGAGTAGAGAATAAAGGAAGGTAAGATGAAACCAGCGTGGCACGTGAAGCTAAGTGAGATGCGATTAATCTTATTCTGCTTGATGTCTTTCATCATAGTGATGACAGCAAGTATGCTTGTAAAAAATGCAAGCTCTCAAGTTATTAAATCCTCTCCTAAAGCGATAGCTCCGAATGCGGTTTACATGCAACCCGTTCAAGGGTTGAGTCATGAGCAGTTGCAAAAATTTAAAGCCGGTGAAAAACAATTTCGCGCACCTTGGGTGGTATTTCCTTTACTCGGTGGTGAATGGGGATTAGGTCCCACCTTTCTAGCTAACTCTTGTGTAGGTTGTCATGTGCAGGGTGGTCGTGGACGAACTAATGATGCAGGTGATGCGGTCGTATTTCAACAATTATTAAAACTTTCAATCCCTGGTGAAGGTGCGGATGGTGG
>JAIXOW010000256.1 GCA_027486615.1 Oxalobacteraceae bacterium
AAGGAGCATAATGATATTTGCCTTCTGACCTTTCTGATGCGAAACACATTCACATGAAATATTGTAACTGTAACTGTAAATGCACATGAAAGTGTCACACATAAGAATGAAAGTGTCACACATGACATGAACATGAAAATGAAAGTGTCACACGTACATATGATATTAACAACAACAATAACGTATTTATAATAGTCAGTCTTTGTTGTTTCTGGAGATGAAAAATTCACACGTACATATGATACTGACGTGTTCCAAAAGGTAATGTAATGGTAATTTGAAAGATAAAGATCATCTAATTTGTGGAAAATTAAAAATCATCTAATTTGTGATTATTAACAACAACGTCTTTGTAATAGTCAGTCATTGTTGTTTCTGGACATGAAAAATTCACACGTACATATGATATTGATATTGACGTGTTCCAAAAGGTAATGGTAATTTGAAAGATCATCTAATTTGTGATTATTAACAACAACGTCTTTGTAATAGTCAGTCATTGTTGTTTCTGGACATGAAAAAATTCAATGTGAAAAAAGACTTGAATGGGTTTGAAATGTGTGAAGAATGTTGTCTCCTCCAAAAATTTGTTTCAACCTCAACCTTCCGAGGAATTTGGGGCTGTCGCTGAGGTTTTTCTTCTTGACAAAGATGGTAAATTATGGCTACATCCAAATTTATTGAGTCTTTGTGTAATGTCATTTTTTTATCGTAAGAAACACAAATAATTTTATTTTTGAATAGGTGGCGTATTATATCATGCATGTGACATTTCTATTTATATTGTGATTGTAATTGTTTCCTGCAAAGAAGATACAAACACTATAACTATAACTATAACTATAACATAAAATCGATTATATGAAAATAAATTTCATAATAAAATTATAAAAGTTTTTTGTGAATTCATCTCCGGCATTCCACGACGATGTCAATTAAGCTATATTACTATTACTATTAATACACAGAACTTGTTCAATAATAGAAATCTACATAGACATAGACAAAGACAAAAGCAAAATAAAAAATCATTTACATTTAAATCATTCTCATTCTTTTATTTCCCCGACCTCAACTTCTTCAATTTTAATTAAACACAATTACAATACATATGAATAAGATGAGCGAATTGATCTAGATCTAATATAAATATAAATTTTAGCATGTTCATGTTATCATCATCTTCATCTTGTTGAATTAAGTTATTGATTGTTTCCAAGAGTTTTCCGATTTCTTCAGTAGCTTCAATTTCAGCGTTGGTTAAAAAAAATCTTTCCCTTTCTATTGGATTCAATTTCAATCAATGATTAAACTAATTCATAATATTCTTTTTGACCTTTTAATAGTTTTTCTAGCCAATGATTTAATACTTTTTCTTCTTTTTCTAGTATTTTTTTCAATTTAAACAAGTGGTTATAATTAAAATAGTTTTGTAAGGCAGAATTTTTTTCCAATTTTTTTCCTGTTGTTTCAATTTCTTTTCTAAAATTTGTAAATAATAGACTAGTTTGATAATTGTCTGAAAGCTTTTTTACATAAGCTGCTCTTTTTTCAATATAATCTCTTTTCTTTATTAATTCCATTGATCTGTATTTTATCGTGTGAGGAAGTATTGGTCGAAATGAGAATGAGGTCAGGATGAGGATACCATTAGCATCAGAATCTCTGAATTACGGTCTAGAAGTTGAAGAAAACTGGAAACGTGCTGAAAGAATTCTCAAAAATCTTGAAGCTTCCTGGCTACGAAGTCTCACAAGGAGAAGATGTATGATTCATGAAAGGAAGCAAATGGTAATGGGGAGAGAAAAAGCAAAAGTAACTGCGAGTTAAGATAAGAATAATGTTAGCAGGATAGGTAAAAATTTTACCGAGCAGATGTTATTATAACGCGCGCGTGCGCGTTATTTGGTCTTCTTGACGTTTAGCTCTGTCATAATACCTAATGGAGTCATGGTCACACCCTGCGTCTACGTCTTTGCTGCTACAAAGACAAAGAGCGCTCGCAATATGAGAGCATTCTTCTCGTGGGAAAGTTTGGTTTCGGATCAAGAAAATATTTTTTTTCTGATTTTTTTCATCATCAGTTTTTCCTATTCGCTAATGCTAACATTAATATTTCCTGACAAAGACAAACACTTGAGTTAAAGACATATTCAATATGACCACCCTAGATCGTCAATGGCAAAAAAGCATTCGTAGAAAATGCAGTATCCAATACTGCAGAGTATTCTCAGTTGACATAAAAAAGGAGCAAACTAGATGAAGATGAAGTCCTATCCCTATCATTGCACGAAAAACTACTTGAAGAAGATATTTTGCCAGAAAACAAGATAGTAACAGAGATGATTCAAGATTTTAGAAATCAGATTCTAAGTATTAGGTTACGTCTGCTTCGTACACGACGCAATCCTAATTCGCTTTTTATGATTGAATTAAGTCTAAACAGTCTGGGATCGGATTTTTATGAAGCAGGGAATCTATCAGGACTTAATCAGAAACAGGAGAATCCATTTCAATTATCGAATTAAAAAACACAAATCTAGCCCAAAAACTGTTTTTGGCTTACATTCAATTCTAACGCAATTCTTCAGACTCAGACAATTTCTAAGTTCTAGGATATTTACAGATAGATTTTGCTTTTGCGCTAATATTTACTGAGGAGTAATTTTTTCTTAGGATTCTACAAAGCCGAGAAAAAATTTGTAAAAAATGAAAAACTCAAATAGTGTCGGTGTCGCGAAAATTTTATTTTTATTTGCGGAGCGAGATGAAAAAAATCTCATATAATGAGAAATTCAAGTGTGGAGCTATGGTCACCTGCACGTGACCGCTAAATTTGGGGTGAAGGTGAATTCAAAAAAATTCAATAGATGTCACTGACAACTTGACGATTTTTCACAGAAACACACAGTTCATGTGCATAATATTTAGCAATTGACACATGCTCACATGTGATATTTTTTATTGTAGCTAATTAATGAAATAAATATCTATACAAAACTGTGTGCATTCATTGTGACAAGACATGATACAAAATTAAAATCAATAACATTGTATGTCAACGTATAAAGTATTCCAAACAAAATTTGCAGACCAAACACATGTGAATTCGTTTCCCATTCGTACCAATCTATAGACAAATTTTGAAGGCCGGAACATTTTTATCTTGGCCATTTTTTGCAATGTTTCTTATTTTATTAAAGCATAAATTTATTTGCATTTAAAAGCTTCAAAGGTACAGAAGTTGAGTAATTTTTTTCTTAGGATTAATTTTTACTAAACCGAGGTCTGTAGTATCTGAATTATAAAGCAGAATTAAGTCTAAAGAGTCTGGGATCGGATCTTTATGAAGCAGGAAATCTATCAGTATCAGGACTTAATATCGAAACTGATATTCATGTTCATGAAAGCGGTCTGGAAATTCATCTTTAGTACGACACTTTTCTATTGAGTCAAAGAAATAACAATAACAATAGATGATGATGATATAGATATAAATATAAAATTGTTATTGTTATTGGTAATATTTTAATTATCTCTTGTCCTTCTCTTTTCTTACAATTCAATTTTCAATAAAAGAAATGAAAAAGGTAAAGGTTATAGCAAAAAAATATTTTAGAATGAATTTAAGTGGATCTTAGACTTAGATTTTATATTTTCAAATGTCCCTCACCCTCACTCTCTTGTTCTCTTCTTAACATAAACATATTTTATTCTAAAATAACCTAAACCTAATTGACATATGACATATCAATTATTTTATATATTATTAAGAACTTTTGCTATCAACTAATTTCTCAAAAATAAAACTCAAAATTCACAGTTTCATTCGAATTTTAATTGTGTTTGTCTTTAACTTATCCTTATCGTAAGAAACACAATGTCAAGTTAGTAATATAGACTTTTCTTGACAACAAAGATCCGCACACACAAAACGTTCAAAAATGAGAGCGCACATCACATCCACATCATTTTTAAGGTGTCACACATGAAAATGAAAGTGTCACACATGAAAATGAAAGTGTCACACATGAAAATGAAAGTGTCACACATGAAAATGAAAGTGTCACAC
>JAIXOW010000030.1 GCA_027486615.1 Oxalobacteraceae bacterium
AGGCGACCACGTCCCAACTGACTCTTCTTCTTTGGAAACCGAACCTGGCAATGTAACCTCTGAAGGCGACGGCTCTGCTGCTTCTTCTTCTGAGCCGACCGCTGTCGACCAAGAAACCAGTTCCGGCCAAACTGAAACGCGACAAAGTGAAGAGACTTTGACTGACCGAGCGACGTCTTCAAATCAACCGCCGGCTCCCCCTGTTGTCGAACAAGTCGAAGAAGAAGAAAGAGAAGAAGTTGCGCCTGAAATTTCTCAGCCCGCTACCGAAACAGTGGTCATCAAAAATCCGGCTCGCCGACCTCCCCTAAATTACCCCGTTGCCAACGCACCCAAAGTTCACATCTGCACAGATCCAAATTCTTTTCCCGAAAATTGTACTTTGGTTATTAGAGAGGGAGAGCCTTTTGATTATTTAGCCAGCAAAGGTACTTGCTCTGTTTTGGGAGTGGTTCGTAAAAGCAGACAGCCCAACGTTCTGTCCAACGATTGCGTGCTAAAGTTTGGTCCAAATTTGAGCTCGCTCTCTCTCGAAATTATCGACAATGCCTTCAACACATTTCAAAATACGGGAACAAAGTCAATGTGGATTAAATTAGATCTGCAATACGCCTACCTCAATTAACGCTTTTTTCCTTCTTCGCAGTGTTGAAGCTAAGCTACGACCACACGAGTCAGCAAGCAGGAACATCAAAAACCGGCAACGACAACATCTCAACAGACGACGAAGACGACGACAACAACGAGTACGACGACGAAAACGAGACATACGACGAGGAGGAAGAGGAGGACGATAACAAATCAAAAGTCGTCGAAAAAAATAAAGTAACAAAGAAAGAAGAGACATTTCCCATCTATCAAGACTTCATGCCTGAAGCGGAGGAAGCCGAGCTGGAAAGTAAAATTGAAAGAGCCGTAGCAAAAGCGCTTTCAAAAAGGTCCGCGCCGCAGCAAGAAACCTCTCAGCAGCAGGGCGAACGAAAATCTAAAAAAAAGGCTAAAAAAATTTCGGAATCTTCGTCCAGCGATCGGGACAAAACTGAGGAGGACGACGACGAAGAAGAAAGACCTGGCACCGAGTCCAGCGAGGAGGAAGATTACGATGACAAAATGAAAAAGAGATCGGGGAAGAGTAAGACTTCTAGAAAACCGTCGTCATCGTCAAAGTCTCAAAAGCGAGGGTCAAAAAAGGCCGGCTACACTCCCGCACAAAAGAAACAGCTGGCCTCTGTCAACAAGTCTCTATCCGGACTGCAGAAGAGACTTCACAAAATTTTGGACAAGTAATTCTTGCTGGCGCAAAACATGAGTACAAAAGTGAGCTCGGCCGAAAAGCCGGCCAAAAAAAGAAAGAAACTGAAAAGTGTAGAAACGATTAAGAAAAAAATTGAGGGATCGTTTGTTGCAGCTCCAGAGACTGGCGGAGACAACGCAACTCCTCCCCTTCCCGGATTCAATCTTGCCGGAAGACCCGATTTCTTAAAAAACCGAGACGTCGGTTTAAAAAAAAGTCAGGTCAAAACGTCCGGTCCGTATCACACCCCGGACATCAACACCGAATCTTACTGGCACTTTGTGATCCGCTCAAACAAAAATGAGTGGATTAGATTTAGCCCTGACTCCATCTCTCTCTTGATCTACGGATCGTACAACAATCCGGCCAAAGATGCAAGCAGTATCGACCCGGAAAAAAAAGCAGCGAAGCACGCTCTACAAGCGGGGGCTGGGCTTCCCTTCATGTACCTCGATCCTTCGGTCATGGGAACAAGCTTCATTCACAGAGTTGACGTCACCATCAACAATGTCCCCGTCCCGACAAACTCGTACGTCGGAAACCTTCTGCTGCAATACGTCAGGGCGGCCAGAATATTTAACCACCAGGCTAAAAATTTCTTGGCCCTGAACACAGACGTCGCCTCCACCAGCACCCGATCCTCGCTATCCTCAACAATGAAGAAGGCTGTCTCGGCTTTTGACTATTACGATCCTCTCAGCAGTCAGGGTGCCAGAATTCCGGTGTATCTTGACGGGATTTTTCCGTTCAGCCGAAAGAATGCCACCAGCGAATCCATCGACAAGACTCGCGAACAAAATTTGTACTTTCCTCCCGATACTTGCGTGGAAATCAGGGTTCACGTTTATCGAAGCAAAACGGAAGCTCTCTTTCACCACCAATTGAGCTTGGACGAGTACTTTTCTACCACTCGAACCTCTGTCACGGCTCCCAACACCGACATCACCCTGACGTTTCAGCAGGTCATTTTGGAATACGAAGCTGTCGAATTGAAGGCTCCGGAGCACATCAAAGCTATGAAACAGTATTTGGCCGGCGGACTGGGAACCTACAACTACGACATCATAAGAGGACAACACCAGTCTCTGGAGGCGGGACAATCTTCGACCCAAACGGTTTTTCAAATTTCCGAATTTGCAAGGATCATCTACATTCTCTACATTCCGGATTGGGCCACTTTTCCTATGAAAAGCACAAACAAACCGCTCTCCGGATTTACCCGTTTTCCGGAAAACGTAACTTCCATTTCGATCGGATTTGCCGGAGAGCAGCACCTCATTACCGAGCGCTTCGAAAATTTTGGAATTCGCGGAACCGACAGCGAAATTACCAAAAAGATTTTTTACAACGAGGGAAAGAGCAATCGCAAGCACAACTTGTCTTTTGGTCAAATATTTCCCCGGGAAAAGGACGTTTACAGTTTGGTTCAGGCGTTTGTCTTGGACGTAAAAGACTACATGTCCGACAAGGTCGAACTGCTGACGATTCAGCACGAATTTGCCAACAACGCAAATTCCCCAGCCAAGCAACAAGTTGTTTGCTTGTCGGTTCATCCCAACGGCAAGGCGACTTGTCGGTCTGGAAGCACCCAATACGAATGGATTTGGGAATTTTCGACAATCAATTAAAAGAGCATTTTTTTTTCCAGTCTTGAAGAATGGGCTCAAACGTTACTGCAACTGCCGGGCAGGAGCTGACAAACCTCGCGATGGAAAGTTTGAACAGAGCCAGAATCGATCCTCAGACCGCAGGGAGCATGAGCAGAAGAAGACTATTTTTTGTGCAAATGAATTCTCTAATAATTTGCGTCCTAACTTGCCTAACAATTTGCGCTGTAACTTTGACCCAAGTAGCCAACATTCCCCAATTTCTCTTTGGCCCCTGCGGCATATTCGCAAAATTACTTCTTCAAAATATTTCCGACACTTCGTCGCTAGCCACTGCCACCATTTCAGCGGCGGCAGAAGCCAGCGAAGAATGCAAAATTTAAATAATAACAATTTCGTGTATAATGTGTAAATCCGCGCGCGCGCTTTTTTTAAAATAAATGTACATTAAAAAACAAAGGCTTTCCAATTGACGTCATCTATTCCCCAGGACGAAACATCATCCCTCCAAGGTAAAAAATAGACAGGATCGGGTAACGCGTAGGGAGCTCTCAAAATACCATCGAGCTCCGTAGACGCGGCATTTTTTTGGCGGGAAATACGAACTTATAAATCTAAAGCGTTTTTTAGCGGAAGCCGAAATTCACCGTTACCATTATTCGTTCAATCCCGATTAGTTTTCGTCATTAAAAATCGATTACGATATTAGGATCAAATAACAGGAACGGAGATTGACTGACGCACAAACAAGCTCCGCCCCCCTAGGAGCGCGATTTCGTCCGTCCTCGTCACAGTAGTCTTTGCCGTCGACGATCCGAACGCCGGAGCGGTAAATCAGTTGTTTTCGAGATACAAAGAAGGAAAGAACTCGTTTCTCTTTTTTATTGTACTCTTTTTGTTTCACGTGCAAAATTTTAAGCCTTTTTTCAAGACGGTGTGTGGAATAAAGAGTACTTTGAAAAAGGAGACAAATTAGCACGTGCGAGTGTCACTATCTATGAAAGCTCCTTTTCTCGTTCTTATCTCTGCAAAAAGACGAGTCAGAGAGCTCTCTGAAAGCGATCGACGACTGTCAAAACATGAAGAAAAAAAATTTCGAACTCTCTCCAAACCGTTTGTGCGGTCGTGACAACTTTAAAAATAAATCACTGGCAGGCGTTTTGGAGATAAATCGAATTTTAAAAACTTCTCTTGTCAAGTGAGGGATTCGAACCCTCGCACTGAAAAGTATCAGATCTTAAGTCTGACGCCTTGGACCGCTCGGCCAACTTGACTGAGACGTATTTGTACAACAAATTTCTCTCTTTCAAAGACGCAAAAAAAAACCAACAGCACCC
>JAIXOW010000295.1 GCA_027486615.1 Oxalobacteraceae bacterium
GCAGGGGTTTTAATCCGGCTGCAATGGTGCGAGCTGCAAGAGATAAACGCGCCAGTGGTTGATTGATCAGACCACTAATAAATAAAGCACCTAATAAAGATAAGACGAGTGTGAAGGTAATCCATCCTAGCCATTGAATACCAGAGGCTAGCTCTAGGCGATCACTGTCTAGCATGAGCCAGTAATCATCATCATCAATCATGAAACTAACCCAGAAGCCATCGATACTATTCACTGAGCCGACGAATTGCGTATTGGGTCCCAGTTGTGCGCGGACTTTTTCTTCGATGACGGTAATTAATGGTCGGTTGGGTAAAGGCTCAGTGACATCAGATTCTTCACGAGGATAAACACGAATCCCTTGATCATCTGCTAAATCAAGTAAGAGTTCGCGACGTAATGTTGGCGCAGAGTGCAAAATTGCTGCACGTGTGATGGTGACGATAGATGAAATTTGAGCTGCAATTTGTTGACCGCGTGGTGTGCGTTCTACGATACGAAAACTCAGGAACCACGCTGCCATACTGACGCCAATTAAAAATGCGAGCAATACAAAGGTGCGCCAGAATAAGTCGCTCTTAATCCAACTATGTAATGGACGATTGTCGTTGAATTGAATTTCAGTGGCCATCGGGAATAAAGACGTAACCCAGACCCCAGACTGTCTGTATATAACGAGGAACAGCAGGATCTGTTTCAATCATCTTGCGTAAACGCGAGATTTGCACATCCAGACTGCGATCAAACACTTCATATTCACGACCTCGCGCTAACTCCATTAATTTTTCTCGCGAGAGTGGTTGTTTAGCGTGACGTGCTAACACTTTGAGAACGGAGTATTCACCTGTTGTGAGTGTGATGGGTTCTCCATTTTTAGTTAGTGCGCGTTTACCTAAGTTGAATTCAAATTCACCGAAGAGATACGTTTCTTCATGTTCAGAGGGAGCGCCTGGTATTTCATCGGCTGCTACTCTGCGTAAGACAGCTGTAATACGCGCCAATAATTCACGCGGATTAAAAGGCTTGGGCAAATAATCATCTGCACCAAGTTCAAGTCCTTTAATACGGTCTACATCTTCCCCTTTTGCGGTCAGCATAATGATGGGCGTATCGTCACCACCGCCGCGCAATCTTTGGCAAATAGAGAGTCCATCTTCACCCGGCAGCATTAAATCTAAAACAAGTAAGTCATAGCGCTCGCGTATCCAGAAACGATTCATTTCCACTGCATTGCCTGCGATAGTGACAGCATAGCCTTGCTCATTGAGGAAGCGTTTTAAGAGATCTCTGAGACGTGAATCATCGTCAACGACCAAGATACGAGCTTGTGTGCCAGGAGCACGTTTGGAGGAGATGGTGGAGGTGTGATTTGTCGAGTTCATGGCTATATGGTAACTTCCTTCTTGCTTAGTGCAAGATAGTCAGCAAATTCCTTACAATTGTTTACAATCTCGGGCGCTAATATAATCTGCCCTGAGTCTCCAGACACATTACACTGTCCTGACCTAATCGATAGTAGGCAATACTTGTTTGTTAATTAAATTGATATGAAATTCGCATTAATCAGAGTCTTTATAATTACGCTGCTGTTAAGCGGGATGACTCTTGGGCGGGCAAATCCCCCTGCTGCGCAGCGTTCTGAGCGTGCCACCTCTGAGCGTAGCGAACAAGACAAGAATGCTCGACCTAATCCTGATAATAAGCCTGCTCAAGACGAAAATGCGCGTAAACAATCTAAATTATCGCCTGAAGAAAGAAAGGCCTTACGTCAGCAAATCAATGAAGCTGGCCAAGATCTTTATCAACGTAAGCGTTAAGACAAGTATTGGGCTTTCCTAAGCAGTTATGCAAGTGCTATAATTTCGGTCTTCGCGGCTGTAGCTCAGCTGGATAGAGTACTTGGCTACGAACCAAGGGGTCGTGGGTTCGATTCCTGCCAGCCGCACCAGTAAAAAGTTAGTAAAATCAACGGGTTATGCTCACAAGGCGTAACCCGTTTTCGCATGGCGCTGCGGTGCCATTATTGCTATCGTCTGGTTGTTATCAGCGTCAATTTGATCAGCATGCCAAAACTCACTCATTTCAAAACAAATTTACCTCTCTTAAATTACAGTTCTTTAATGTACTGGGCGCTGATGCTCTTCATTTGGTTTTTTGCTTTGAGCTTGAGAGATCTCATTAGCACTGATGAGGGTCGTTATGCAGATATCGCAATGGAGATGTTGCAAACCGGTGATTGGATAACACCGCGTTTAAATGGCTTGCTGTATTTCGAAAAACCGCCTTTGCAATATTGGGCAAGTGCGATTAGTTTTGCGTTATTCGGTTTTAATGATTTCACAGCCCGCTTGTGGCCTGGACTGACAGGTTTTCTGACTGTGATTGCTGTTTGGTTTACTGCAAAGCGTTTATGGGGCAGTGAAGAGGGAGAATATGCTGCGCTAGTGACAGTGAGTTGTGCATGGATGTTTACTAACAGCCATTTCCTCACATTGGATATGGGCGTGTCTTTTTTTCTAGCACTCTCACTATGCTGTTTTTTACTCGCTCAAGATGCAAAAGAGTCGCATCAACAAGCTTGGTGGATGCGTGCTTGTTGGGCTGCTATGGCTGGTGCCACTTTATCAAAAGGCTTAATCGGCTTACTCATTCCCGGTGCGAGTTTGTTTTTTTATAGCGTCATCAATCGAGATCTCAAACCATGGTTGCGCATGCAATGGATTAGTGGCTTGAGTATTTTTTTATTACTTGCAGCACCGTGGTTTTATTTAGTCTCTGTTCGTAATCCTGAATTTGCACAATTCTTTTTTATTCATGAGCATGTCGAACGGTTTCTCACTACGACCCATCAACATGAAGGTCCGCTTTGGTTTTTCATTCCAGATTTATTAATAGGATTGCTGCCTTGGACTTCATTGCTATTTGTGATGTTAATCGCTGGATGGCGAAAAACTGACTCCGATGGTGATAAAAACTCTGCATTCAATCCCAAACGATTTTTAATCGTCTGGTGCGGTTTTATCTTTGTATTTTTTAGTGTTTCAGGTTCTAAACTGCCTTCATATATTTTGCCTATCTTCCCTGCATTAGGATTATTGATTGCACCTTTACTCGCTAACTATTCAGCTCTAGCGCTAAAAAAACATCTCGCTGTGCCAGTTTTATTCGGTTTGCTGCTCTGTGTGATTTATCCATTGCGACATTTATTTGATGTGGGTAATTTGTCGCCCCAAATAGTGCAGCAACTCGCGCTTTGTCTTTCACTCGCAGGTTTGATTTTGCTCTTTGGCGCAGGCTTTGCTTGGCGTGCTTTACATAAGCATCAAACATTGTTTGCAGTTAGAGGACTGGCAATGGCGAGTATCATTGCGTTTTCGGTTGCAGCCTTCGGGTATGACGGCTATGGTCAAATCAAGGGTAGTAAGACTATCGTAGAAAAAATTGCAGTAGAAATCAAACCTGAAACAGAGATTTTTTCTGTCGGTGTTTATGATCATACTTTCCCATATTACCTGCGCCGCACTGTATGGTTAGTAGATGTAGCGGGCGAATTTGAATTTGGTAAAAATGCAGAACCTGCGAAATGGATACCGAATAAAACGGAATTTATCGACCGTTGGCAAGCTGCACCTAGTGCAGTTGCGATGATTGCTGCAGGTAGTTATAACGAGATGACTGAAAAAAAATTACCTATGAAAATACTTTATCAAGATAGTCGACGCATGGTGGTGGCCAAGCCATGAAGCTTGCAGAATTTGGATTGGTATTATTTGGCGTCTTACTCAACGCAATGGCACAACTTTTTCTCAAAGCAGGAGTGCGTCAGTTTGGACACTTTGAATTCACGGCTGCGCAGGCTTTACCCGTAGCGACACAGTTAGCGACTAACCCTGGAATATTAGCCGGACTCTCATGTTATGTAGTGAGTGTGGTGGTGTGGATCATGGCGTTGTCACGTGTGGAGGTTAGTATTGCTTATCCCATGCTTTCGATAGGTTATATCGTAAATGCTTTACTCGCATGGTGGTTATTTGGTGAAGCAGTGGGTATACAACGTTTAGTTGGTATCGGAGTCATTATTGTTGGTGTGATCATCATTGCGCGTTCTTAATCAAGCCTAGATAACTCATGGAATTCCTTCCTTTTACACGCCCCTCAGTAGATGAAAGCACGATTGCTGCTGTGGGCGCGGTATTGCGTTCGGGTTGGTTGACCACAGGTCCGAAATGTAAAGAGTTGGAAGCAGCCTTATCTGCACGTGCAGGTGGTCGTCCAGTGAGATTAGTGAATTCAGCCACCGCAGCACTTGAGTTTGCATTACGCATTGCAGGTGTAGGTCGGGGTGATGAAGTGATCACCACTTCGCTTTCATGGGTTGCAACTGCGAATGTGATTCTTGCTGTAGGTGCGACACCGGTATTTGTTGATATTGATCCCATCACACGTTTAATTGATCTGGAATTAATAGAGTCTGCGATTACGTCTAAGACACGCGCCATTATTCCGGTGGATCTAGCAGGATTGCCAGTTGATAGAGATAGGCTGTATGAAATTGCATGGTCACATGGTTTGCGTGTGATTGAAGATGCAGCGCAATCGCAAGGTGCAAATTGGCATGGAGTAGAAATTGGTGCTGCTGGTGATTTAGTAGCGATGAGTTTTCATCCGAATAAAAATATGACCACGGGTGAGGGCGGATGTTTGGTCATGCATGATGAAGCGGAAGCACAATTATTTGAAAAGCTACGCTTGCAAGGTGTGACACGAGATGCTGACGGCACCTATGATTGTGATCTGTTGGGTGGTAAAGCCAATCTCACCGACATAGGTGCTGCGATAGGTTTAGGACAGTTACATCATCTCGATGAGAATAATCAGCGTCGCGCTGAATTAGCAGGGCTGTATTTTCAGCGACTTGCCCTGACTGATTTTATTTTGCCACCGGCTGATTTCGAGCAAAGTAACTGGCATATGTTTCAAGTGTTGTTGCCACAAGAGTTGGCATCACAACGACCTGTATTAATACGCTTATTAAAAGAAGCGAGCATAGGTTCAGGCGTGCACTATCCTGCCATTCATACCACCTCACTGTATCGTCAATTAGGTTGGCGAGCCGGTGATTTGCCACACACAGAATCCGTCGCTGCTCGCATTCTGACCTTACCTTTATTCCCGCAAATGCAAGACGCCGATGTTGATCGTGTGTGTGATGCTTTGCTAATCGCTCTTAAACAACTGCGCTCATGAACGCTCCTATTCTCTCCGTAGTCATACCGGTCTATAACGAAGAGGCCAGTCTGCAAATGTTATTTGACAGGTTGTATCCCGCCTTAGATGCCTTAGCAAAATCTTACGAAATCATTTTTGTAAATGATGGCAGTCGAGATCGCTCTGCTGCGATGTTGACTCAACAGCATAAGCTGCGCTCTGATGTCACACGTGTGATTCTCTTTAATGGCAATTTTGGTCAACACCGTGCGATTCTGGCTGGATTTGCGCATGCTCGTGGCACACAAATCGTCACACTCGATGCGGACTTACAAAATCCACCCGAAGATATTGGTCTCTTATTGGCTGAAATGGATAAGGGGCATGATTACGTTGGCTCTATCCGTCGGCAGCGTAATGATAGTTGGTGGCGTCATGCGGCTAGTCGTATGATGAATAAAATGCGGGAACGAATTACGCGCATCAAAATGACAGATCAGGGTTGCATGATGCGTGCTTACAGCCGCGGTGTGATCGATATGGTGAATCAGTGTAGTGAGATGAACACCTTTATCCCTGCATTGGCTTACACCTTCTCGCACAATCCTACCGAAGTGGTAGTGGGACATGAAGAGCGTCACGCTGGCGAATCGAAATATTCTCTCTATAGTCTAATTCGTTTGAATTTTGATTTAATGACAGGCTTCTCCGTCGTTCCACTGCAGTTGTTCTCTATGGTGGGCATGATGATATCGATAGGTTCTGCATTATTGGTCGTGTATTTATTCTTGCGTCGTTTGTTGATAGGCCCTGAAGAAGGTGGCTTGTTCACCTTATTTGCGATTGCCTTCTTTTTAATTGGTATCGCATTATTTGGAGTAGGCTTGTTAGGCGAGTACATAGGACGTATTTATATGGAAGTCAGACAACGTCCGCGCTATCAGATCGCCACCATACTTGACACCACCTCCGAAAAAAATCAGGCAAGCTAATGCGCACTGCTGTCGTTTTCGCTTATCACAATGTGGGAGTGCGCTGCCTTAAGGTGTTGCTATCACAAGGCGTACACATATCACTCGTTGTAACCCATGAAGATGACCCGAATGAAAAAATTTGGTTTGCATCGGTAAAAGCGGTGTGTAGTGAATATGGTGTGCCATGTATCACACCGGCAGATCCGAATGTGCCCGAGATTGAGCAGCAGATTAAAAACCTAGCGCCCGATTTTATCTTTAGCTTTTACTATCGCCACATGTTGAAAGAGCCGATTCTTTCTTCTGCAATGCGTGCTGCTTTCAATATGCATGGATCACTCTTACCAAAGTATAGAGGTAGGGTGCCAGTGAACTGGGCTATCATCCACGGCGAAACAGAAACCGGTGCAACTTTGCATGTGATGAATTTACTGCCTGATAATGGTCCCATCGCTGCACAACAAGCTGTGCCGATTTTATTGGATGACACAGCAGCAGATGTATTTCAAAAAGTCACAGTTGCAGCGGAGATGTGTTTATCTGCAGTCTTGCCCGACTTGTTAGAAGGAATAGCGCAATTAAGACCACAGGATTTAACGCAGGGCGCTTATTTTGGACGACGCACAGCAGAAGATGGACGCATAGACTGGCAGCAGTCTGCTTTGCAAATTCATAATCTGACACGCGCGGTCACGCGACCCTTTCCAGGTGCGTTTGCTGAGACCGAGGCAGGGAAGTTGGTACTATGGCGAACTCAATTGCGAGATCAGCTAGAACATGCTGAGCAACGCGGTAAGTTGGTCTATCAAAATGGCGAGCACAGGCTCTATCCTTTGGGAGGCGGTTGTTTGCAAGTGGTTGAGGCCGAATTGAATGAGAGTGCTTTGCCGCACATTGATGTGATGCTAGCCACAGTAGCTAAAAAATAGTGTGACAAGTTTCGTTTTTTTATTAATCCGTAGTTGATCAGAGATTCTAGCGATGAAAAAAGTATTGATCTTAGGTGTGAATGGTTTTATTGGACATCATCTGACGCGCCATATTTTGCGCGACACAGATTGGGAAGTATTTGGCATGGATATGTACTCCGACAAAGTGCAGGAGTTTTGTTCAGATCCCCGTTTTCATTTCTTTGAAGGCGACATCACTATTAATCAAGAATGGATTGAATATCACGTTAAGAAATGTGATGTGGTCTTACCGCTAGTGGCCATTGCGACTCCAGCGACCTATGTCTTAGAACCACTGCGCGTCTTTGAGCTCGATTTTGAAGCTAATCTGCCTATTATTAAATGGTGTGTGAAATACAAAAAGCGCGTGGTCTTTCCATCCACTTCCGAGGTGTATGGCATGTCTGAAGACGCAGA
>JAIXOW010000388.1 GCA_027486615.1 Oxalobacteraceae bacterium
TCAAAAGATACTGTATTTAGTTCAAATCTTTTATCTGAATTTCAAACACAAGATGCATCTTCAACTAATCTTCTAGGTTGGCGCTTAAAAGACTATCAGCCAATTACTTTACTTGATGTCAGGCCAGTTGTTCTTAACAATATCCAAGCTAGTCTCTCAGCTATTTTTAATGATAGTTATTCTCAACAGATTAACTGTTTATTGATGATTAATGAATATGGGGATGTGGATAAAATAGTTTTTGGCGATAATCAGTTATCCGAACTACAGCGCAATGAACTGGAGACTAGGTTTTTGAATCTGCGTTTTAATCCTGGCATTATGCAAGGCCTAGCTGTACCTACAGTGATGCGGATAGAAATTCGAATTTAATAATCCAGAAATACTGTCACTTTATATTTATCGCTGGCCAAAAAATCATTCCTGGCATACCTCGTTAATGTATTGCCTAGCCATTTCCATGCAATGTGAAAAGTCGGATTAACTGATAGCATCAAGGGTTCGAAATGTAGACATTATGTTTATTTGTTAACTTATTCACGGTTTCTGGATGCTTCATCCTAATTTAAATTCAGTGTAGTTAGAGATAATGTTTGATTAATATGATTGTTGATTTTTGAGGTTGGTATGAATTTTTTAAGCTTGATTAAACTGTGCTTGACGTTGGTTTCACAACTATTTTTTATTTCAATACTGCATGCAGCCCCTTTACAAATAGATCTGCCTAAAAGCACGGTATCAGCAACCTTCAAACAAATGAATGTTCCCGTTGATGCAAATTTCACCAAGTTTTCAGCGATGATTGATTTTGATGCGAAAAAGCTTGATGCAGCAAAAGCGAGTATCGATATTCATATCCCTAGTTTTGATTTAGGTGATCCTGACTATAATCATGAAGTTCAGAAAAAAGAATGGTTTAACGGCTCTCAGTTTCCTAAAGCGAGTTTTGTTTCTTCAAAAATAAAATCGATTGCTGCAGGAAAATTTGAAGTCAGTGGCAAACTCACCATCAAAGGTAAAACAGTGGATGTTAACTTTCCGCTGACTTTGAAAAAAGAAGGATTAGCGCAGATTTTTGAAGGCAGTCTTCCTATTAGGCGATTAGCCTTTTCTATCGGTGAAGGTGAGTGGAAAGATACTTCTATCGTTGCTGATGAGGTCATTATTAAGTTTCGTATTTTTGCTGGAAAATAAAGCGTAGCCACAACTAATTTAGGAGATAGTATGAAATTCAAATATCTATTCGTAGCATTCATTAGTTTTATAGCGGCCAACACTGCGCTAGCACAAACTTATCAAATTGAACCTGGTCATACCTATCCGAGTTTCGAGGCGGATCATTTAGGTATTTCTTTTTGGCGTGGTAAGTTTTTAAAAACTGCAGGTAAAGTGGTGTTAGATCGTCCTGCAAAAACAGGTTCTGTAGAGATTACGATTGATGCAAGTTCTATCGATTTTGGTCATTTGAAAATGAATGAGCATGCACGCGGCAAAGATATGTTTAACGTAGAAAAATTTCCGACTGTGACTTATAAAAGTACCGCTTTGAAATTTGATGGCGATAAATTAGTGGCAGTGGAAGGTGACATGACTTTGCTGGGTGTGACTAAGCCTTTGAAGCTGACAGTTAATCACTTTAAATGCATTATGCATCCTATGTTAAAGCGTGAAGTGTGCGGTGCCGATGCGCATGCAACTTTTGATCGCAGTGATTTTGGTTTGAATTACGGCATTCCTCGCTTTGCACCCGAAGTCAAATTAGCAATTCAAGTAGAAGCAGTGAAAGCAGATTAATGTGTTTCTTGATTCAACTAAAACGGGCTGATTAATCAGCCCGTTTTTATTTTGATGAATGCATAAGACGAAGAAAAGCCGCAAACTGATTTGCTAAGAGTAATGGTTGGGAATAGCAGCGTTAGGAGAAACTCGGGCTCAGCTCAAGAAACCGTAGAGCTTGGCCCGAAGATCATGGACGTTTAGGAGGACGTCTGCTCGGTGTCATTGGGCCACGTCCTTCAATATGGCGGAATGTAATGCGACCTTTAGATAAATCATAAGGTGATAATTCTAGTGAAACCTTATCGCCAGCCAAAATACGGATGTGATTCTTACGCATTTTGCCGCCGCTGTAAGCGATCAATACGTGACCATTATCCAAGGTAACCCGATAACGTGAATCAGGTAAAACCTCATCAACCACACCTTCCATTTCAATCAGATCTTCTTTCGCCATCAACTCTCCGGAAAAAACACAACAAATTAGCTAGAAACAGACCGCCAGAATGGCTGGCAGGACTAAGCCCTTTTGAGGATTAGCTAGCTGCAAACCTGAATTTAGCAACGCGGAACTATGGCGCAAAAGCCTTGTTTTTGCAAACGAAATATACGCATTGTGACCAATGGCGGCTGTAAACCTAGCTAGAGGCGGAAGCTTTTGCTTCAGGGGATAATTTAATTTGTTTAAGCTTGGTCGCTTATTGATTTTGAGCGACGCTGATAGTGAGGCTATTCGCCATTAAGAAAATTGCAATATTTAAAACTAATTTCAGCTTTACCTGCTGAAAAAAGATTAATGCGATTTCAGGGTAAATTCTCATCATATTCATGCAAGGGTGAAAATAGTGGAGAGTAAATCCTGCTGCAAAAACGGCTAATTGAAAATACGCCTAAAATAATTACAGAAAGTTATTGATTTTGTATCTCTGCGTCTTTGTCTAGTCAATTTAGCGTAGATCAAGTAAAAATAAAAAAGAGTTTATTGGGAGATTAAGCATGTTTAAGTCATTTTTCTTGTCACGTCATTTTGCATTTTGGGGATGGCCTGGTGCAGCACTCATCTTTCTTGGTACTTGGTATCAGGTGCAAATTGATGTCGCAATCAACGAATGGTTTGGTGGATTTTATGATCTTGTACAAAAAGCCTTAAGTGCACCAGGTGCCATCACCTTAGGTGAATTTTTTGGATTCTTGATGAGCTTTGGCAAGCTCGCTGGTATTTATGTATTAGTCGCTGTATTCCTGAGTTTTTATTCTAAGCATTGGGTGTTTCGTTGGCGCCAAGCTATGAATGATTATTACATGAAGCATTGGCAGGAATTACGTCATATAGAAGGAGCAAGTCAACGCGTTCAAGAAGATACCAAACGTTTTGCCTACATCATGGAAACATTGGGCAGTAATATGATGGATGCATTAATGACCTTAATCGCATTCTTGCCCATACTGTGGGAGTTGTCGAAAAAAGTCAGTGAAATACCTATAATTGGTCAAGTCGATCATGCGTTGGTCTATGTTGCTGTGCTGTTCGCTTTGTTAGGTACGGTGGTGCTTGCAGTAGTAGGAATTAAATTACCAGGTTTGGAATTTAATAATCAAAGAGTGGAAGCAGCTTATCGTAAAGAATTAGTGCATGCAGAGGACGATGCGCAAAGAGGATCAGAGCCTGTAGTGAAAGATTTATTTGCTCATGTGAGAGAAAATTATTTCCGATTATTTTTTCATTACATGTATTTTGATGTTGCAAAATTCTCTTACTTACAATTAGGCGTGCTAGTACCTTATATTGCTTTAGGTCCTACCGTTGTTGCTGGTGCAATTACCTTGGGTGTGATGCAACAAATCGTACGTGCTTTTGGTCGAGTAGAAATGTCGTTTCAATTTCTAGTACGAAGCTGGAGTACCATCGTTGAGTTGATTTCTGTTTACAAACGTTTGCGTGCATTCGAAGCGCAAATTGGCAAACTTAAACAGTCTGAAAATCAAGCAAGCTAATCAACGTTAGCTTGAATGTGTCACTGCGATTAAGGCTTTTTCTTTACTATCGTGAGCATATCTCCATCGGATAAGTTATCCGATGGATTTAACACAAGCTCATCACTAGTTGAGACACCCGATAATACTTCCACCTTAGCGCCAAAGTCTTTACCAAGCTCGACGGTTTTCAAACTTACTTTACCTTGTGTATCTACCACTGCTACCCGCGGACCTTCTCCGCGTAGTAATAAAGTATTTACTGGAATGACTATGCCAGCGCGATGATGTGCTGCGATTTGTACTTCAATATACGAACCTGGTAGTAGTTCTCCACTAGGATTGGAAACACTAATTTCAACTTGTAGGCTACGGCTAGCTGGATCAATCGCGCGTGCAGTTCGAGTTACAAGCGCAGAAAATTTTCGATTCGGTACTTCAGCTAAACGGAATGTGACTGCTTGACCTTCTTTAATATTTTTAGCATAGGCCTGTGGCACATACACATAAGCGCGTAATGATTGTGATTGAGTCAGTATAAATAAGGGTTTACTGTTACTACCTGCATCAATTAAATCACCAATATTCACATTGCGGCGTGTAATGACGCCATCAAAAGGAGCGATGATGCGCGTGAACGATTGTAATTCTTTGAGCCTTAATATATTCGCTTCTGCTACATTCAGATTAGAGAGTGCTTGTTCATAATTACTGCGTCGCTCATCAAATTCTTGTTGTGATACTGCTTTTTGATCGAGTAAAGCATGCCAGCGATCGAGCGTGATTTTGGCTAAACTTAAAGCTGATTGCAGTTGTTGCTTAGATGCCTGAGCTTGATTAAGTTGCTGTTCTAACTCTGGACTACTAATCTCAGCCAGCAAGTCACCTTTTTTAACTGTACTTCCAATATCTTTCGTCCAACGTAACAGATAGCCACTGGCACGAGCTGAAATAGGTGATTCTATTTGGCCCATTAAAGTAGCAGGCAATGCAATGCGAAGACCTTCTCCATTTGCTTGGGGATATACGGTACTCGCATAATGTTGAGAATTTTTTTGCGTTTGAGCAGCTAAGTCTTTCGCATCCGAGTGCTTACGCAAGACAGCAAAACCACCTCCTGTGATTAACACAATCAAAATAGCGATAAAACCTAAACGTAATTTATGTAAGGTACGCACTCTGTGTATTTGACGGAGTTGATGGCCATGTATGCCGAGTAAGTTATGACGTGGTTGTGTCATCGATCAAGATCCTTGAGACAAAACAGTAGATTGGGATGAGAGACGCTTAGCAAGAAAGCGGTGTACTGAAGCGAAAATAATAGGAACAAAAAATAAGGTAGAGACGGTAGAAAATAATAAGCCGCCTATCACTGCCCGACCTAAGGGCGCATTTTGTTCTCCGCCTTCACCTATGCCCAGAGCCATAGGCAACATACCAATAATCATAGCGGCGGCTGTCATGAGCACAGGACGTATTCTTGTAGAGCCAGCTTCTAATGCAGCTGATAGTGGCGGTATACCGTCTCTTAAACGTTGTAGAGCAAATGAGACTAACAAGATACTGTTAGCCGTAGCAACACCCATAGTCATAATCGCTCCTGTGAGTGCAGGAACTGATAAATGCGTACCAGTTAAAAACAACATCCATGCAATACCAGCTAATGCAGCAGGTAAGGTGCTAATGATAATGAGAGGATCAATCCAAGATTGAAAATTCACTACGATTAGTAAGTACACTAAAACGATAGCACCTGCTAAACCCCATAGCAGACCTGAATAAGAAGTCTGCATAGTCGTAGCTTGACCGCGCAAGGTGAGCTTCTGTCCTTTTTTCAGTTGTGGCTGCATGTTTTGGATTTCTCTGTTGATATCCGCAACAACGCCTCCAAAATCACGACCTTGCACATTCACATAAATATCAATCACTGGTGTGATGTCATATTCAGAAACTACTGCAGGTTGAACTGTCGGTGAGACCTTGACTAAATTACCCAGTAATTGACTCGATCCTCCGCCTGTTGGAGAAACTGGTGTTCGTAGTAAGTCTTCTAGTGAATTCATCTTATATTGTGGCGATTGCACCAAGATATTGTAGACCACGCTATTAGTAGGATTGACCCAAAACGCAGGTGCAGTTTGAAAACTACCTGCTAGTGACACCAACACATTTTGTGCAACATTGGCTTGCGAGAGGTTTAATGCTTGCAATGCAGTGCGATCAGTTTCTAATGCGAGGGTAGGATGATTGAGTTTTTGATGGATATGCGCATCAACAGTGCCAGGTATTTTTTCTATCTTTTTCAATAAGTTGTTCGCTAGTGCATAACTTGCTTGCATATCTTTGCCGGCAAACTGAATATCGATAGGCGCTTGTGATCCAAAATTTAAAATCTGCGCAATGATATCTGCAGGCTGAAAATAAAATTCCACACCTGGAAAGCGTTTTGATAGTTCACTACGTAAATGATTAATATGATTTAGGGTGGGACTATGTCCTTCTTTAAGCGATATCAATAATTCACAATCAACAGGGCCATAGGTGCCTGCATTGTTATACGACATATTTATACTACTAATCGTGACACCGATGTTTTCGAGGACTGTGTCTAATTCAGCAGGTGGAATGATTTGACGTATTGCATTTTCTACTTGGTCAGCTAAGCGTGCTGTTTCTTCTATGCGTGTGCCACTCGGTGCACGCATATGAAGTCTGATTTGACCGGCATCGACGGCGGGGAAAAAATCTTCACCTAACATTAAAAATAAGCCACAAGAAGCTATGGTGAAACTAAAAAAAATAGATGTAAAAGATTTGCGTCTTACTAAGAGTGCACTTAAGCCTGCTATGTAAGTGGCACGCATATGTTCAAAACCCTGATCAAATTTAAAATGAATAGAGTGAAAAAAACTTGTCGTCTGGGTTTTAATGGTTTCTTGCTTAAGCATCATCAGCGCCATGGTTGGCACCAATGTTCGAGAAAGAAAATAAGAAGCCAACATCGCAAAGACTACAGCTTCTGCTAAAGGTACAAATAAATAGCGTGCCACGCCGGTTAAGAAAAACATAGGTAAAAACACGATACAAATACACAGCGTAGAAACGAGTGCAGGAACGGCGATCTCACTGGCGCCATCATAAATCGCGTTATATAAATCTTTACCTAAATGAAGATGACGTTCTATATTTTCAATCGTGACCGTTGCATCATCCACCAAAATACCAATAGCTAAGGTGAGGCCACCTAAGGTCATGAGATTTAATGTCTCACCCATGGCATTCAAAGCAATGATAGAACTTAAAATTGAGAGTGGAATCGATACAGCAATAATGCATGTACTACGCCAACTACCTAAAAAAAGTAGAATTAATGCAGCGGTTAAACAAGAGGCAATGATGGCTTCATGTAACACACTACTAATTGCAGCACGTACAAATATAGATTGGTCAAACATAGTAGTAATGTTGACGCCTTCCGGAATACCTTTAGATATCTCGGCTACTTTGGTTTTAACATTCTCTACAATTTTCAATGTAGATTCAGAACCGTTTTTCATCACGGTTAACAGCACACCACGTTGTCCTTCTTTTTTAA
>JAIXOW010000069.1 GCA_027486615.1 Oxalobacteraceae bacterium
CATTTAAGACGCGAAGATTAACGATTTTTTTAAACTGCACCACACGGCCTCCGAATTCAAAACTCGGAGGTTTTTTTTCGTCCTTGATAAAACATAAAAACACCGTATGTCATTGTTTTGTAATAAAAATTTAGAGAAATAATCTGGAATTACCTCTGAATATGAGTTACTCAGGGTTGCGTTTCAAATGACACAAAGAGCTAAAACAAAGAATTCATGGGAGGTAATGATGTGGTCGCCTTATCAAATAAAGTTATTAACTGAAGTGTGCAAGCTCGCGCAAGTTGAATCATCTCTGCCAACCATACTTGAGCATGGCACTTTATTATGGCGTGATATTCCAGTCACCCTACTCCCTACAAAAGAAGACGCGGAATCACTTTCTCTTTATGTGCATTACGGCGTTCCTCCGCAAGAAAACATCACCGCGATTCTTACTCGTCTGCTTGAAATCAATTTGCTTATGCCACAAACCTATTTTGAGCGAATAGGTATCGATCCAGAATCTGGCGCCGTGATTTTTCAATATCGAATTAAAGATCTTGCAGCAGAAAAAATTTTACGCTTGATCGAGCATGCAGCCAACAAGGCTAGCGAATGGCGTGATGATTATTTTCTTCATGAAGTATCCATCTAGATTAACAACATCAACTGAATTATTTTTATCGTTTAATCTCAATCATAAGAATTCACTATGCTTACTACGCAAATCTCAAAAAAAGATTTATATCCTAATCAAATACCTACAACCGATCCTGTTCAACGATCTTCAGATCCTTTGCAACAGTCATCGTCTTCAATAAAAAAACCTGTTCTAACTGCAGCCGTCACTCATGGGATCAAAGATTTCGCAGGACAATTTTTTGGACGAACCGCAGGATTAGCAGTACTAGCAGGCCTAACAAGTATTACAAGTGCTGAAACACCTTTAAAAGTTATCGCAGGTGGCATAGGTGCAATCACTGCAGGCACGCAAGCCTTTTTGATAGGTCGTCACCAGATAGGCGATACAACACTGTCACAAAAAGCTGCATTAGCAATATGTACTCTAAGTGTTGCCGCGGCTGGTGCAGGTATTTCTGCTTATGGTTCGTTTCAACCTGTCGTAGTTCTTGCAAGCTGTAGCGCTGCAGTAGCAGTGGCTTCACTATTAAAATTTTGTGGCCATAAAAAACACTACGATGACAACACGACTGAAGGTTTTAAAGCATTAGCATTTACCGCAGCGGTAGCTTATAGCGTAACGGGTGCTGGAATGCTGATCTCATCATGGAGCCCGCAAGAAAGCCATATTGCTGCACGCAGCATTGCTCTGCTAATCGAATCCAGCATTATTGAGCTATGCAAAGCCTCACTAGAACAACTAGGACCTTCTGTAGATAAACATGTCTTAAGCTTTACAGGCAATGCTGGCGCACTGTTAATGGGTTTGCCCTTTTATACTACCGCCACTGTACTTTTGAATGGTGTTGTATCTGGCGCCTTACAACCTCCCGTAGATTCGACAAAATTCGTGGAATTATGGTTGCCATTGATCGTAGGTGGACTTGCCAACACGGTAAGAGGATCTGTTAATGCATGCTCAGTCGCTTATCTCGCATCAAACAATATTGGTATGAGCTCATCAGAAAAATCACTTTTACGACCCAATGCATGGATACAAAAACCCGATTGTCATAAGCTTGCACAAAAAACTGCAGTAAGATTTTTTCTTAGCTCCAGCAGAAACACGCTCTATTTTTATCTGAGAGATAAAGGTCTAGCCATCATGCCTGCAGCTTGTATTGCACAAGCTTGCTATTCCGTCTTTGCTCAACAGCGTGATTTGATTTATGAATTGATGCAAGGGAAAGGCTGGAGTGAACCTATTCTTAATCAAAGAAAGCCTACAGCACGATTACATCAAGTATTAGTGGAGACTGATTCACCTGAAAGAACTCAGACTGAATCTGAAATAAAAGCAGCTATTTACATGCATTCCGCATTAAATAATGGATCTTCAACATCCTCTGAAGAATCTGATGTATCAGATGTATCAGACATATCGCATGATAATGAAGCAGATGATTCTGATATTGTGAGCGAAGAATCGCAGAGCTCACATTAGATACAAGCTGCTTATGTGATGAATTAGTGATTTTCGCGCGCGTGATTAATTGTGTATTTAGGAATCTCAACCACTAAATTTTCACTAGCGACGATAGCCTGACAAGAAAGACGTGATTGCGCTTCCAAACCCCATGCCATGTCGAGTAAATCTTCTTCTTTGTCCTCTGCTTCATTCAAAGACTGAAAGCCTTCACGCACGATGACATGGCAAGTCGTACATGCACAAGATTTTTCACAAGCATGTTCAATTTCAATATCGTTCTCTAGCAAGGCATCACAAACACTAACACCTGCAGCGACTTCTAAAACTGCGCCATCAGGGCACAATACTTCATGAGGTAATACAACGATTTGAGGCACAATATTTTTCCGTTTTAATAATTAAGCAATCTCATCGAGTTTACGACCTGTTAATGCATTACGTACATTTCTATCCATACGTCTTGCCGCAAAATCTTCCGTTCCTTTGGCGAGGGCTTCCACTGCTTCTTTAATCAAGTGATGGTCTTTGCCCTGCGCTTTTTCTCTGACATCGCTTAACAAGTGATGAATATTATCTTTTTCAGAGGCAGATAATAAATCCTGATCTAAAGCTAGCGCAGACTCCGTCGCTAAGACTATGCGTTCAGCTTCTACTTGCTCTTCACGCAAAGCACGGTGCTTCATATCTTCATCAGCTGCGCCATAAGAATCTTGCAACATACGCGCAATCTCATCATCGGCTAAGCCATAAGAAGGTTTGACTACTATCGAAGCCTCTACACCTGAATGCATTTCACGCGCTGCTACAGAAAGCAAACCATCAGCATCGACTTGATAGGTGACACGTATTCTGGCTGCACCCGCCACCATAGGTGGAATACCACGTAATTCAAAACGTGCCAGCGAACGATTGTCAGTAACTAACTCACGTTCACCTTGAAGAATATGCACCGCCAATGCAGTCTGCCCATCTTTAAAGGTCGTGAATTCTTGAGCACGTGCACAAGGTATGGTTGAATTTCGCGGAATGACTTTTTCAACTAAACCACCCATGGTCTCTATACCGAGTGATAAAGGAGTCACATCTAAGAGTAACCAGTCGTCGCCTGGATTTCTATTGCCTGCCAACAGATTAGCTTGAATTGCAGCGCCTAAGGCCACCACCTTGTCAGGATCAATATTCGCAAGCGGTATAGTTTGAAAATAATCCCCTACTGCTTTACGTATAGATGGCATGCGGGTTGAACCACCTACCAACACCACACCATCTATGTCCTCGACTGCTAGCCCTGCGTCACGCATCGCTTTACGACAAGGCGCTAATGTTTTGCTCACTAAATGACTAGTAATCTCCACAAATTCAGCAGCGGTAATCGTTAATCTAACTTCTTCACCTGAACTTAAAACTGCATCAATATGCGTATCACTATGTGCAGATAAAATTTCTTTCGCTTCACGCGACTTCACCATTAACAGACGTGTATCTTCATCTGACAGAGGTGAACATTTTGCTTGCTCTATGATCCAGCAAAATAGACGATGATCAAAGTCATCACCACCGAGAGCGGAATCACCGCCGGTAGCCATGACTTCAAATACGCCTTTCGACAACTTCAAGATAGAAATATCAAAGGTGCCACCACCTAAATCATAAACAGCGTACACACCTTCAGAGCCATGATCTAAGCCATAAGCAATCGCTGCAGCAGTGGGTTCATTTAATAAACGTAAAACATTTAAACCTGCAAGTTTGGCGGCATCTTTGGTGGCCTGACGCTGTGCATCATCAAAATAAGCAGGCACAGTAATCACAGCACCGACTAGCTCATCACCAAGTGCATCTTCTGCACGCTGACGTAAGGTCGCTAAGATTTCAGCTGAAATTTCTATAGGACTTTTTACACCTGCCACTGTTTTAAGCTGCACCATACCTGGTGCATCGATAAAGTCGTAGGGCATGTTTTCAACATAGGCGATATCTTTTAATCCACGGCCCATGAACCGCTTAACTGATACGATCGTGTTTTTAGGATCAGTGGTTTGTGCAGCTTGTGCTGCGTAACCTATGTTGGCAAAACCCGTAGGCAAATAACGCACAATAGAAGGCAGCAAGGCATGCCCTTCTTCATCATTCAACACTTCAGGAATGCTATTGCGTACAGTGGCAACTAAAGAATTTGTCGTACCTAAATCTATCCCCACAGCTAATCTGTGTTGATGTGGCGCGGTAGACATGCCCGGTTCGGAAATTTGCAGAAGTGCCATAAAAGCTAAAAGAGTTTGAAATAATAAAGGTCAGCGTTTAAGCCTCGAGTGCTTCAAAAGCCTGCGACACTTCATCAGCGAATTTTTCTAAGAACATCAGCTGGCGTACACCTTCACCAGCTTTTGCATAATGTTTTTCTTCCAACTGCTGTGCAATTGCAGCTAACTGCTCTTTGCGCGCTGCACTTAATTCTGATCCGAGTTTTTCTAAGGTTGACAGATCGCGTTGCGAACGAGCCTCATCTAGTAATTCACGCCATTCCATTTGCTGCATCAAAAATGCACGCGGCATGGCGGTATTGGATTCCACTTGCAGATCAATCCCATGCAGTTCTACCAAATAAGCAGCACGACGAAATGGGCTCTTCAGTATTTGATACGCTTCATTGGCCCGCGTTGCCCATTGCATTGCCACTCTTTTTTCTGCATCGGGTGCAGAAACAAATTTATCTGGATGCACTTTGTTTTGCACTTCGCGATATGCAGCATCAAGTTGCGCGGTATCTAACGCAAACTCTGCTGGCAAATTAAATAAAGCGAAATGATTTTGCATGGTCATGTAAAACAAAAGCCTGTCACTACTTCAACAGGCTTAAAAAATGAAGTCTCACTCAAATTTAGATGGTGAAACTCTCTCCGCATCCACATTCATCTTTCACATTAGGATTACGGAATTTAAATCCTTCGTTCAAACCTTCACGCGCAAAATCTAACTCTGTACCATCGATATAAGGCAAGCTTTTTGGATCCACAAAAACTTTGATACCGTGCGATTCAAACACTGCATCTTCTTGCTCACTATCGTCCACATATTCCAGTTTATAAGCCAAACCAGAGCAGCCGGTGGTACGCACACCAAAACGTAGACCTATCCCCTTGCCACGCTTTTCCAGAAAGCGCGAAACATGCTTAGCTGCTTTTTCTGTGAGAGTGATAGACATAGTGAACTTTCTCTTTCTTAAGCGATGTGACTTAATGAACGACTAAGCAGCTGCGGTCGACTCACCGTTATGACGTGCTTTGTAATCTTCTACTGCTGCTTTAATCGCATCTTCTGCAAGTATGGAGCAATGGATTTTCACAGGAGGCAGAGCCAACTCTTCCGCAATTTGCGTGTTCTTAATTGAGAGTGCTTGATCAAGCGTTTTACCTTTTACCCATTCAGTTACTAATGAAGAGGAAGCAATCGCCGAACCACAACCATAGGTTTTAAACTTTGCATCTTCAATGATGCCATCTGCACCAACCTTGATTTGTAATTTCATGACATCACCGCAAGCAGGAGCACCGACCATACCTGTGCCTACTGTTTCGTCATCCTTTTGAAAGGCACCGACATTGCGCGGATTTTCGTAATGATCTAAAACTTTATCTGAATAAGCCATGATGCTTTCCTCTGTTAATTGAGTTAGTGGGCTGCCCACTGAATTTTGCTGATGTCTATACCTTCTTTGTACATATCCCAAAGCGGTGATAGTTCACGTAATTTTTCGACCTTCTTTTTAATCAGATCAATCGTGAAATCTACATCTTCATTCGTCGTAAAACGACCGAAGGTAAATCGAATTGAGCTATGCGCTAGTTCATCACTGCGGCCTAAAGCACGCAACACATAAGAGGGTTCTAAGCTCGCTGAAGTACAAGCTGAACCTGAAGAGACAGCGATATCTTTAATCGCCATGATCAAAGACTCACCTTCCACATAGTTAAAGCTTACATTCAGGTTATGCGGTACACGGTGCTCCATATCGCCATTCACATACACCTCTTCCATTTCACTCAAGCCTTTTGCGAGACGATCACGCAATGCGCGGATACGTACAATTTCAGTATCCATCTCTTCTTTGGCTAAACGAAAGGCTTCGCCCATACCCACAATCTGATGCGTTGCTAAGGTGCCAGAACGCAGACCACGCTCATGTCCACCACCATGCATTTGCGCTTCTAAACGTACACGAGGTTTACGACGTACATATAAAGCACCCACGCCTTTAGGACCATATGATTTATGCGCAGTGAAGGTCACCAGATCGACTTTAGTTTTTTCTAAATCGATGGGTGTTTTACCGGTTGCTTGTGCTGCATCGGAATGAAAAATAATGCCTTTACTACGACACAACTCACCGATTTCATCGATAGGTTGAATCACGCCGATTTCATTATTCACCCACATCACCGAAACTAAAATCGTATCAGGACGAATCGCTGCTGCTAATTGTTCAATGGTGATCAAACCATTATCTTGTGGCTGCAAATAGGTCGCTTCAAAGCCTTGACGCTCGAGCTCACGCACAGTATCCAAGACCGCTTTATGTTCAGTCTTAACGGTGATGATGTGCTTACCTTTGGTTTGATAAAAATGCGCTGCACCTTTTAAGGCAAGGTTGTTACCTTCGGTTGCACCTGAAGTCCAAATAATTTCACGCGGATCTGCATTCACCAAAGCAGCAACATCTGTACGCGCTTGCTCTACCGCCTTCTCTGCGCTCCAGCCATACATGTGGCTACGTGAAGCAGGATTACCAAACTGCTCGCGTAAATAAGGGATCATTTTGTCAGCCACACGCGGATCAACTGGCGTGGTTGAGGAATAATCCATATAAATCGGAAAATGCGGTGCTCTGAGTGTATCTAAGAGGCTTTTTTCCATTGGTGCGTTCATGGTTAACTACTCCAAATAAATCAAACAATATGCTGCGTGCGCTGCATCATTAAAACGGGTTGAGGTTCAATCTTTTGCTTTTGCTTTTCAACTAAATCTTTAAGCGAAACTGAGTCTAAGTAATCGACCATTTTTTCATTCAAAGTGGCCCATAAATCATGGGTCATACAACGGGTGCCTGAAGCTTCACCATGACCACTACAATTTTCACGACCACCACACTGGGTCGCATCTAAGGGTTCATCCACCGCAATGATGATGTCTGCGACAGTGATGTTTTCTGCACGACGCGCTAGGTTATAACCACCACCAGGACCACGCACCGATTCCACAATTTCATGGCGACGTAATTTGCCAAACAGTTGCTCAAGATAAGAGAGCGAAATCTCTTGTCGCTGGCTAATGCCCGCTAGCGTCACAGGACCATGATGCTGGCGCAAAGCCAAATCGATCATGGCAGTCACTGCAAACCGGCCTTTCGTCGTCAATCGCATGAAATCCACTCCATAACAAAGCTAAAAACAGATGGGATAACGCTCATTCCCGAACAATTTGGTCAAGTATAACAAACTTGAGTGCTTTCGTCAGGTACTACCCAAATTGGGAACTCTGGCTAAGTTATTGATTTAGAAACTTAATTTACAGTGCTCAGGACGAGCGATCAATATCAGCAATAAAGGAGCCGCATGGGCGCAAAAAACTGCTGCATGCTGCTGTTTTGAATGAAGGACAGATTGTAGGGATGCTCAGAAACCAGCTTTGGAAAGGCATCAATGCCCTCTAACGCTTCCAACCACAACGCAATCTTGCCCCATAAAACCAAGGTGGGCAGATCTTGATTGCATTGCTGAGCATGTGCAGCGAGCGCATGCATCACCACTTGAAACAAGGGTCGCCACGCTTTGGCTTCTTTCACCGGTGGCACATGAGCGCGAAACACGAGCGCTGCATTTAACAAAAAAAAACCTTGCTCTATGAGCTTGGCTTCTAATTGAGGCAGAGTTTGATTAAAAGGTGAACCTATCGCTCTTGCTTTGGCTGAAATGACTGCCATCGCTTCAACACCAGTGGAATCAGGTTGCACCAGACCCTCTGCTACTAACAACATCTTCATGAAGTTACGTAAAGAAGTCGCGCGATTGACTTGCTTAGATAAACCCTGTTCTGACCACAAGGACTGCACAGCACCATCCATGAAACACACACCGGTTGCACTGGCTTCACGTGGATAAGGACCCTCACCCACCAACACGTAGCGTACAGCTTCAATTGGCTGACTAAAGGCCGCAAAAATGCGCCCCTGAGTCGGCAAAAAATTATCTGCAGCGAGAGTTTGTAGATATTCAGGATCAGCCTCTACCATCGCTTCTAATCCTTGCATGAGGATAGGTCGCCAACTGGGAGCAGCTAACTTGAGAGCATCAATAACAATTTGGGGGATCATGCTGAAATTTTTAAACTATTTATACGGATTCAGTAGTTACGTTTTAAATGACAATGCATATTCCATGCGGCGCAATACATTGCGCCCTACTTACTTTCGCTATGTTGTAGGGCGCAATGTATTGCGCCGAATGGAATCTCTGTAGACAGATAAGATTGCAAATGATCAGAGTTTTAAAAATGCCACATCAAACAAAACTTCAATAAATCACTTCCCACTGATAGAAACCACATTATCAGAACCAGGCGCTCCAAATAACTGTTCTTTGAGCAAATGTAACTGATCACGCACTTGCGCTGCTTTTTCAAATTCCAGATTTTTCGAATGATCAAACATGAGCTTCTCAAGACGTTTAATCTCTTTACTCACTTGCTTCTCACTCATGGATTCATATTTCGCTTGTTCTTGCGCTGCCATCAGTTCAGCACGTGCTTCATCGACTTTATAAACGCCATCAATCAATTCACGGATTTGTTTTTTCACTCCAATAGGCGTGATGTTGTTTGCTTTATTGAAGGCGAGTTGTTTATTTCTTCTGCGCTCGGTTTCGTCCATTGCACGCTTCATAGAATCAGTAATGCGATCTGCATACAAAATCGCTGTGCCGTGCAAGTTACGTGCAGCACGACCTATAGTTTGTATCAAACTTCGTTCAGAGCGCAAAAAGCCTTCTTTGTCTGCATCTAAAATCGCAACTAATGACACTTCAGGAATATCTAAACCTTCGCGCAAGAGATTAATACCCACTAAAACATCGAAGGTACCTAAACGTAAATCACGCAAGATTTCAGCGCGTTCAACAGTATCAATATCACTGTGCAGATAACGTACCTTGACACCGTTATCACTTAAAAATTCAGTCAGCTGTTCTGACATACGTTTAGTCAGTGTCGTCACCAGTACGCGTTCATTTACATTCACACGTTTAGTAATTTCCTGCATCAGATCATCGACCTGTGTTGTAGCAGGTCTTACATCAATCATAGGATCGACCAAACCAGTAGGACGCACCACTTGCTCTACCACTTGACCTGCATGATTTTTTTCATAATCTGCAGGTGTAGCAGAAACGAAAACTACTTGACGCATTTTGGATTCAAATTCATCAAAACGCAGAGGGCGATTATCTAAAGCCGATGGCAAACGAAAACCATAATCAACCAAATTGGTTTTACGCGCTCTATCACCGTTATACATACCATTCAACTGACCGAGTAGCACATGTGATTCATCTAAAAACATGAGTGCATCTTGCGGCAGATAATCTACTAAGGTCGGTGGTGGTTCACCTGCCTTGGCACCAGATAAATGACGCGAATAGTTTTCAATACCTTTGGTGAACCCAATTTCTTGCATCATTTCTAAATCAAAGCGCGTGCGCTGTTCAATGCGCTGCTCTTCAATCAATTTATTCTCTTTGCGGAAAAAATCTAAACGATCACGCAATTCTTCTTTAATTGTTTCAATCGCACGCAGAACAGTAGCGCGTGGTGTTACATAGTGCGAGCCAGGGTAAACAGTAAAGCGTGGAATTTTTTGACGCACGCGACCCGTTAAAGGATCAAACAGTTGAATGCTATCGACTTCATCATCAAACAATTCCACACGCACAGCGAGTTCAGCATGCTCTGCAGGGAAAATATCTAAGGTGTCGCCACGAACACGGAAAGTACCGCGTCCGA
>JAIXOW010000063.1 GCA_027486615.1 Oxalobacteraceae bacterium
ATGCGAGTGCTGTAATGGCACATCGAGATAAGGCAAGACATGCCCACCCTGCATGACATCAATCACATCATCCACATGCGGATAAGGATAAACATAATGTAACCGCACCCATGCACCATATTGCGCTGCTAACTCACCCAGTGCTTTGACGAGATCGGTCATGTGCGTGCGTACTGGCTTACCATTCCAAAACCCCGTACGGAATTTCACATCCACACCATAAGCACTGGTGTCTTGTGAAATGACGAGTAATTCTTTTACACCTGCTTTGAATAAATTTTCTGCTTCTAACATCACATCAGCAATTGCTCGCGATACTAAATCACCGCGCATAGAGGGAATAATACAAAAGCTACAGCGATGATTACATCCTTCAGAAATTTTTAAATACGCATAATGACGTGGTGTGAGTTTGATTCCTTGTGCAGGCACTAAATCGATGAAAGGTTCATGTGGCTTAGGCAAATGCACATGTACTGCATCCATCACTTCTGCAAGTGCATGGGGACCTGTAACAGCCAACACTTTGGGATGAATTTTTTGAATCAAGTCATCACCGGCTGCATCTTTTTTCTTACCTAAACAGCCTGTCACGATGACCTTACCATTTTCATGCAGCGCTTCACCAATCGCATCGAGGGATTCCTGCACGGCTGCATCGATGAAACCGCAGGTATTGACGATGACAAGATCCGCGCCGTCATAGGACTTGGCGGTTTCGTAACCCTCTGCGCGTAATTGCGTGAGAATTTGTTCGGAATCGACTAGGGCTTTAGGGCAGCCTAATGAAACAAAACCAACTTTAGGTGCAGCAGAGGTTGAAGATGACATGAGAAGAAAAAAAGGCACAAGAGCGAAGCCGCCATTGTACCCTTTGCATTGCGTAGATCGCGGTGCGACCTTAAATCAAATTTTTATTTTATTTATCGTCCCCACCATTGACTGGCGTGGCGGCAGGATTAAATGGAAACACACCACCAAAGACATTTTTTGCCTGACTTTGCATTTGATCCTGCATTTGCATGAACAAGCTCTTGCTTTGTTCAATGTAGTTACTCATCATGCCTTGCATCATAGGCGCTTGCACGCTCATGAATTGCGTCCACATTTCAGGACTAAATGGTTTGTCTTCCATGAGACCCTTGGAGTTTTCCGTCATCTTGTTTTGAATGTCGATAAACACCTGAATATTTTTTTCTAGATAAGAACCCATCATGCCCTGCATCGCATGACCGTAATAGCGAATGATTTGCGCCAACGAGGAGCTAGAAAACATAGGTTCACCATTCGCTTCTTCTTCCAAAATAATCTGCAAAAGAATACTGCGCGTGAGATCGTCTTCGGTCTTGGCATCCACAACAGTGAACTCTTCATTGGCTAGCACCAACTGTTTCACATCGACCAAGGTGATGTAAGAACTGGTTTGCGTGTCATACAGCCGACGATTCGGATATTTTTTAATTAGGCGATCTGCCGACTTTTTAGCACTAGTCATCTGAATTCCAATTTTTGCGTTGCAAGATATTTCTCTTATTTAGATGCTAAGACTGCGTTGCGCTAGCATCAGCTGAGTGGATTATAGTCCGATAAAACAAAAGCTTGCCAAGGATTTCCGGCAACGCACCATTTTATACTGCATTGCAAAGTGCTTGGATTATTCAGCCTTAACTTTTACATAACGACCTGGCGCGGGCTCTATTGGCTTATGACGCGCATTTCCGTAATTTTTAGGCGCATTAATCATAGGGCCGGCATGTTGTGCCAAAAATTCAGACCAAGGGGCCCACCAGCTACCTGCATGTTCGGTCGCACCTGCCAACCACTCCTCGGGTGTATTGGGTAATTTTTTATTGATCCAATAACTACGTTTCTTTTTTGCGGGAGGATTAACCACACCAGCAATATGCCCCGAAGCACCTAAAACAAATTGGTTATTTGCTTTATGTCCGGTGTTAATCAAACCCACAGATTGATAGGCAGTGATCCAAGGGACGATATGATCTTCACGCGAACCATAAATAAAAGCAGGCACTTGCACCTTACCTAAATCGACTTTGTCTTTGCCCACACTGAGGCGACCTGGTATGCGCAAATTATTTTCTAAATACATATTGCGCAGGTAATAACAAAACATAGGGCCTGGTAAATTCGTGCTATCTGAATTCCAATACAACAAATCAAACGCAGGTGGATCCTCCCCTTTTAAATAATTCGCTTGCACATAATTCCACACCAAATCATTTGGACGCAAACTAGAAAACGCTGTACCAAAATCACGACCCGGCATTAAACCACCCTGACCGATAGCTTGTTCGCGTTGCACGACTTGTGCTTCATCGACATACACATCAATTGCACCCACATCAGAAAAATCCAACATAGAAGTGAGCAAAGTAAGACTAGCCAAAGGATGTTGATTACGAGCCGCAAGCACAGCGACTGCACTTGCCAACAAGGTACCTCCCACACAAAAACCTAAGGCATTGATTTGATCATCATCGCCGATATCTTGCACAACATTGATGGCATCAATCACACCTTCTTGCACGTAGTCATCCCAACTTTTATGACCTAGTTCTGCATGTGGATTCACCCATGACACAACAAACACCGTATTGCCCTGCTCAACGGTATAGCGTATGAGTGAGTTTTCTGGCTGGAGATCAAGGATGTAATATTTATTAATACATGGCGGAACAATCAACAAAGGTCGTGCATGTACTTTTTTAGTTAATGGGCGATATTGAATCAACTGAATTAAATCATTCTCAAATACCACGGCACCTTCTGAAGTGGCGACATTCACACCCACCTCAAAAGCTGTTTCATCGGTCTGAGAAATATGCCCTTTACGCATATCTTCCAGAATATGCATGATGCCTTTGGTCAGACTCTCACCTTTGGAGGCCAACATTTTTTCTTGCGCTTCTGGATTGGTCGCAAAAAAATTCAACGGTGACATAGCGTCTATTGTTTGCTGAGTTGCGAAACGAATTTTCTTACGTGTCTTCGCATCCACTTCAGCGGCTTCTACTAAAGAATTCATAAACTTCGAATTCAATAAATAAACTGAAGCATTAAATGCATGCATCGCATTGGAGTGCCATGCAGGAGCACTGAAGCGACGATCTTTAATTTCTGGAGTATGTGAATTTAAGAGATCAGCCCACAGTTTAGAGATTTCTATGCCATAGTCTTGCTGTAGCTTTTGTAGTTTTTCTTGTGGGATTAAATTTGCTGGAATCGGTGCCGATGGCATGTTGGGAATATTAGACATCGCGTGCAAATTAGGCATGGACGGCATAGCAGATGCATTCGGCAAGTTCTGCATCATCGTCATCATGGATTGCCAGACCTGTGGATTCATCATTTGCTTCATCCACTCTGGTTGCGCTGCACCCGCCGCTGAAGTCTGTTCTGATTTACTCATGAAGCTCCCCGATTTTTAACGTATGCTCGCATCTTGAACTAAATAATGGATAGCTAATGCATATCGCTGCTGTTGGATGGATTTACGTTGTTCTTATGATGGCAATTACCGAAGAATCGGTTGTTGCAGGCATTATGACGTTTTTGTTCTATGGTGTCTTGCCTGTAGCGCTAATTATGTACGTCGCAGGCACAGGAAATCGGAAACGCAGACGTGCACAAGAAGAAGCTGAAAGACGTGCACAAAAAATAAGTGAGGAAGCCTCAACAACAGCTAAATCTGAATCAGCTAATCCAAATTAGTGAAGCCATCCTGCCGGTCACACCATCACGCCGAAAAGAATAAAAGCGTTGTGCATCGCTTACTGTGCAATCCGCACCTCCAAACAACTGCGTGACATCTTGCTTATTTAAAATGCATTTCACAAGCAGCGGCAAATTCGCTAGAAATTTTCCTGGTCGTTCGGCAAGTGGAAGAAATGCAGACTCAGCAACTGCACCGAGATGCGCAAACGCCTCGACGACATCTGCGCCTACTTCGAATTTTTGCGGCCCGATAGCAGGACCCATCCACGCCATCACATCATTAGCACCAGCTGCACGCATAGCAGCAACCGTATTTTCCAAAACACCTAGAGACAATCCACGCCAACCTGCATGCGCAGCGGCTACGACAGAACCTCGCTGATCGCAGAATAAAACCGGCATGCAATCCGCCGTTAAAATCGCGCAAACCACACCAGCTTGGGTAGTAAAACTAGCATCCGCTTCTGGCACACCCTGCACCATCGCTGCATTGACTACGTGCGTACCATGTACTTGTTTTAACCAAACAGGTTCACTAGGACACTGCTCACGTAAACGCTCTCGATTATGTTTAACGGCATCGCTATCATCTGCTACGTGATCGCCTAAATTCAGTCCACCCTGACCACTGCCATCATCATAGGGCGGCACACTAACTCCACCCCTACGCGTGGTGGATAACGCCACCACATGTTGTGGCTTGGTCGGCCAATCTATCGTTATCGATGAAGTTGAAGTCACAACACCGGATCCGGAATAGGAATGTTTGCTTGTTGTAGTAACGTTTGCATATCCAACGGTAGTGGCGCACTCCATAGACATTCTTCACGCGAAGTAGGATGGCGTAAACCTAGTTGTTGCGCATGCAGTGCTTGTCGTGGAAAGACACCAACTAAATGCTGTTTGCCATACAGCGCATCACCCACTAAGGGAAAACCTATGGATTGCATGTGCACACGAATTTGATGGGTACGTCCCGTTTCTAACTGACAGCGCAAGAGTGCAACCGGCTTGTCATCGAGCTTGCTACTGGTGAGCTTTTGATAATGCGTCACCGCTTCTTTAGCTTGCAATGACTGACTCACAGCCATCTTCACACGTTCACGTGGGTGTCTTGCAATCGCTGCTTCCACGCGACCGTTCGAGACTGGATGC
>JAIXOW010000078.1 GCA_027486615.1 Oxalobacteraceae bacterium
CTGCAACAACACGCCGATTGCTGCACACAGAAAGGAATCTCGAGACGGGCTACACAGTCAACCTTTTTGGAACCCTAGTTGGAATTGCCGATAAAAAATCAATATCACAGGAGAGCCGGACTGAGCACTCACAGATGGTTAGCCGGATGAAGGACCTGGGGACAAACACGAAAAAGGAGTATGCGCTGACATTGCTACGCTTGTGGGAAGTGACTTACGCCTGTTACAATGGGATTAGTCAAGAAGAGTTGAAGGAGAAATATCTCGAGGACAAGCTCACAATTGTCAGCCACTATTACTATTACGAAACATACGCGAAGAAAATTTGCCAACTCGAAAACAATGCCGACGAAAAACTTTACCTCCATTTGTGCCAACTAGGATCCGTCATGAAGAAGATCTTCGACCTGGCGGGAAGGAAGACAGACTGCTACGAATTCGCAAATGAAAGCAGCTTTTACAACCAAGTCCCAGCAATCGCAACCATGATTCAAATTAGTGCTTTCTTCAAGGAAAGTCCACGCATTTTTCTGCAACTCGACAATGTGGACGTCAGCAATCGGGACGACATTTTAAATGAGGTTTGGTCCAATGGCCTCTGCAACGTCATCTTCGAAGTAACAAAGTTGAAAAGGCAAACGGAGAAACGGTACGGCGTTGCTAGTCAAGGAGTCCCCTTCATTCAAGAGCTCACAGAGCAACAAGCTGTCTTTGTTTTCGCAACGAGTCCGGATGTATTCGGATACAGTCCCGACCGAGATCGGAAAGTTAAGGCTGACCGGATCAACTCTTTGATAGAATTCCTCAGACGCTGTTGCCTAGGAATCGCAGACAAGACCCGAATGGAGGCAATGAATGAAATTAAGGGGCTTGCCTACTTCTGGGTTGCCACAACAAAAGGGCAGGGTAGAACCGAACTTGATCCCGTGAGAGCCAAGCAAGCCGCAACGGAGGGACTGATGGAACTGTCTCAGCAGAAAAGAGAAGCAAAACAGCTCAAAAACTCAGGAGCAGCTTTGGCTAGCACGTCGAGTGGGCAATACGAGATGCTCATGTAAATTTCGTGAAAACGACGTATGGGATAGTTTAACATAATTATCTTTGTAACGTAATCAGTATCGGAACAGCCTGACATGGCTAGTTGTTTTAAGACACCCTTCGATATTTCATTTTTGTAACAAGAAACATGTATGTAATCTAGTCAAATGTACAGCAACTTTTTAACGTAACAACAAAGTGGACGATGTTTTCGTAGGCAATATGGCATCAAACAACAGCGCCGGAATGGGAAGTCGACCGGTCGGTACAGCGAATCCAGTATTTCAAGTCACCGAAAATCTCACCAGACACAAGTTATGTTCGGAAACAGAGAATTGGAAGAAGAAAAGTCTACTGCGAATTCCAGATCAAAGGCCGAACCAAGAAGGTCCCTACATCTTCTTTCAGATACTGAACCACAAGTCACCTGATGGTAATATAATTTGATATAGCTATATACCATATGACATTGATTAAGCATTAATGTAAAAGGTATATTTTATAGTGATCTAATTTGCCATACTCTAATTTCAGGCTACGATAGCTTTATCGGTCAAGTACAGACAACAAATGAGGAAAAGTTCCAGATCGAAGTCAAGTATCGATACGCCTGTTCTGGTCACGGTAAGAACAATATTAGCAATATTGTCATATCAAATATTGTGCTAAGTGACTTTCTATGAAATGTATGTCATTGCTATTTTATAGCAAAGCACTTCAAGGCCTGGTTCAATCCGCTCGCATTTCATCACGTTACCCTCATCAATCGTTGGCAGTATTTGAGACTCCAAGCCGCCAGACTGCACGTTTCCTTCAACCGTGGAGAGACACATGCTGTAAGTGATCAAGGTTTTAGGTATTAACAGAGTTTGTTATTAATTGTTTATTACTGAATGATATCTCAATAATTGCTTCCAACATCTTTCCGTAGGCAATGAGCCAGGAGGAGGTAGCGAGGTACCTGTCCCTGTGTAAACGCGGGAACTACATTTACGCGGAATTACCGGACAGCTATTACATCCTCGGACAAATTACAAAAGTGTAAGTGAGAAGAATTAACACCTTGCATGACATTAGTGAAGGAAAACTTTGAATGACATTGATACATGTAATATTTTCTTTATTTAGCGTTTGCTTATTGGGCAACCTAATGGACCCTGACAACTACTTCGAATTCAAAACAGGCGACCTCTTCGACCACACTCAAAGCGCAAGACGGGTCAAATACTACGAAAATCGGTTCAAGGAAATACTCTATGTCAAGAGGATGACGTCCAAAGAAGCTCGTCTGGCGCATAAAGAAAAATACGTCGGTAATCTCGCATCTACAGATTTCGAATGCGACGACGACTTCGTGGTCACGGAAGAAACTGGATCACTGAACTTGTCGGTGTCAGATGATGAGCCATCTAAGGAGAAGTTTCTATAAGTGAAAGTGAAAACTGTCGACAAAGTACAAAAAGAAACTGTATGTAACAGCATCACATTGCTTAATAGTGATTTCGAACTGTAATAATTGTTCGGTGTAATTGACTATGTATGTCTATATTGTCCGGGAAAGCATCACATTGCTTGATCTAACCTTGTAAAAATGTTTTGTTGTTAATAATGTACATATGTAAGAAATGTACCAGGAAGTGACCCTAACATTACAATAAAAGTTTAAAAAGAAAGTAGGATAGAGGAAGGAGACACAATTTTTAATATATTTTTGAAACATTGCAGAATCTTGTTCCACAACATGGAAGCACTCGCCGGCGCGATCACCGATGAATTCGACCCAGCACTGGATGATACCGTTCTACGCGCGATCACCGCTGAAGTCGACGCATCACTGGATGACACAGCACAAGTACCGATCACCGATGAAGTCGACCCATCACTGGATGACACAGTTATACTACCGGAGAGCCCACCCCCACCCCGCGTGTGGTCCTTGACGGTTGAACCACATCTAAGTCGTCACCGTCTACATCCAGAGTCGCCATTGGAGAACAAACTAGCCTTGTTGCAGCAACCAACTCAGCAAGCTGCTAACAACCAAACCTTCTTTTTTTTCCAAGTACTGGACCACCGCACACCCGAAGGTACAATGTACATATGCGCGTTTGTTCGTGAATGACAAAGTCTCACGACTTTATGATTCTAATCCTTGTGATTACCTGATTACAGGTTATCAGTCGTATGTAGGACAACTGCTACATACGTACCCCGAACAGAGGTTGATCGATGTGAAGTACCGATACTCGAATTCCGGGCATGGTAAGAACCTCTCGGTTGATAAGTTAATTGTATGACATGTATTTTCACACAATGTCAAGAGACATAAGTATCAAAAGTATCATTGTGTGATTTGCAGCAAAACACTTCAGGACCTCCTTCGATCCAAGGGGATTGCACTACGTCGCGATGCTGACTCGACGTCAGTTCGACCAACTTCAGGCACCCAGGATTCATGACTCGTTCAACTATACCGAATTTCATGATGTAAGAACTGATTGAATTTACGCTCAGTACTTATATTTCTTCTGTCAACACGCCTAACATTTGTTTGTTTAATTATTTTAGGACATGTCTACGGCCCAAGTTCAACAGTACCTTGCCAAGTGCAAGCCGACAGACTACATCTACGCCGACACGCCAGACGGATGTTTCTTGCTCGGGCAGCTCACAAGGGTGTAAGTTTCAGGAAAACGTACATGTCTTATATATTTGTACTAGCTTGTGAGGCAAACATATTATATTACTTATTCTAGGATCTGCGTTCGTCGAGACCCCACTTGTCCTGTTAACTGGTTCGAGATTAAAACTGGAGACCTCTTCCACCAAGACATGCGAGTTGATCACCGCGGAGAGTGCGACATCGAAAGGTATCGATTCGACCAACTTACGAACGTCAAGAAGCTGACAATGAAAGAAGCTTTCCTTGCGCTCCGCGAGTTGAAAATCGACGACCTGGACAGCGAGCACTACGAAGGTCCCGACAAGGAATGCCCCGACGACGCCGAACTTAACCTGTCAGACAGTGATGATGAGCCCAGTGCAGAATAAATGTTGTGACAACGACGAGAACCTGACGTGACTGTGTTTATTTCAGCGAAATGGCTATTCATGACTAAAAGTACGGTACAGTTTTACATGGCTGTTTAAATATGAGCTTGAACTGAAAGTTTTTCCCTACCAGAAAAGACAATTTCCTGCTTCTAGTACGGTACAGTTTCACATGACTGTAATCTCTGTAATCTCGTTTCTAATCTGTATTAAAAAAACAGAAAATATGTAAATGTTTGTAGATAAGGGCGGAATAGCCAACCTAAATAAAGTACTCCGTAATAGTAAGTTTACTGGTTAGAAACCTCCTTCACGACAAAATTTAACAGTTGTAAAATTTATTTCGCAGGTGGCAAGACAGAAATGGAGGAAACCATGACGACTGCTGGAGCTGGCTTAGAGCCACTAGACACGAACCTGACACCAGAACTCGACCGTCACAAACTGCAATCGCAGACAAGTCAAGAAAGGCGAGAGCAGCTTTTGCACATTCCGGAGAAGAGGGCGAAAAAATTCGGACCGTATTTTTTCTTCCAAGTCTTGAATCATAGAAATCCAGAGGGTGAGTTTAAATAATTACAGTTATCCTGATTCGTTGCCGTTGGTGAATTTAATATTTTAATTATCAACAAGAAAGAAATGCACATGAAAACTTTAATTTTAAAGGATACGACAGCTACGTCGGCGAGTTCAAGAAAGCCTATCCAGAGAAGAAGGAGATCGAGCTGAAGTACAGATTTTGCTCCTCAGGCCACGGTAAGTGCGCATAGAGTACTTGACCAAATAAGAAACCACCACTAGCAAACATCCAACCTTAAAGCCAACGTTATGAACGCTTTCAGGTAAATGGTTCCAGGCCATCTTTCCAGTGAACGTACTCTACCACATCGCGCGCATCAACAGACTTCAATACGGAAAACTTCAAAAAGCTAAGATGTGCCCTTCATTTGATCGTAACGAAGTCCACACGGCAAGTAGTAATTTTAAAACGTTAATTAAAAATTAGGACATTGTGAGGATGAACGTTATGTTCGTTAAATATTTTATTACTTCCTTTGCAGTCCATGTCCAAAAGCGAAATTACTCACTACCTCGCCAAATTGCGGAGAGGAGAGTTCTTCTTTTACCGCCAAGAAGACAACTCATGCCATCTGGGACAAATGAGTTTCAAGTAAGTAATATGCAATGTAAAAAATGTGTAAAAGCTGTGATTCATTTCCAAATTCATATTTTGTTTCTCCAATCAGGGAGATCGACTTCAACAAGCCGGACCTTTCCGATAACACAGTCTTGGTCAATACCGGAAACCTGTTCAATAATCCAGCGACATTCACAACGATATGGGCTGAAACTCTCAAGGTATCCGACTTCCGGTATGTCAAAAGGGTGACACTGCACGAGGCGATTTTGTTCAGCGCGGATTTCTTCAAGGGACAGACCGACAGCGACGGCGAAACATCGGAAGACGATGCTGGTTATGAAGAAGAC
>JAIXOW010000161.1 GCA_027486615.1 Oxalobacteraceae bacterium
GCCATATCATCCACATACAAAAATTCACGTTTGGGTTTACCACTACCCCACACCATGACCTCTGGCAGTTTGTTTATTTTTGCTTCATGAAAGCGGCGAATTAATGCGGGAATTACGTGGGAGTTTTCTGGATGATAGTTGTCCCCCGGGCCATACAGGTTAGTTGGCATCACACTACGATAGTCCACACCGTGGCTTGCGCCATACTGACGGTTATAACTTTCACAGAGCTTAATGCCAGCTATTTTTGCAATCGCATAAGGCTCATTCGTAGGCTCTAAGGTTCCTGTTAACAGTGCATGTTCATTCATGGGCTGAGCTGCGAGTTTAGGATAAATACAGCTAGAGCCTAAAAACAATAATTTTTTAACGCCATTACGGAATGCTGCATCAACCACATTCGCTTCGCTCATTAAATTCTCGTAAATGAATTCAGCTGGATACGTGTTGTTGGCATGAATGCCACCCACCTTTGCAGCAGCGAGATACACCTGATCAGGCTTTTCTTTTGCAAAAAAATCTCTTACTGCTGATTGATCGACTAAATCTAACTCAGCATGCGTGCGAGTGATGATGTGATCGGCTTTATGACCGTGTGCTAACAGGTGACGCACAATGGCGGAACCCACCATACCGCGATGGCCTGCCACATAAATTTTTGGTTGTATGCTCATAAAAATTAAGAGGCTCTGCCGTAGGTATCTTCAAAACGCACAATGTCGTCTTCACCCAGATAACTACCTGATTGAATTTCAATGATTTCTAAATCCACCATGCCGGGATTTTTTAATCGATGCGTTTCACCTATAGGAATATAGGTCGATTGATTTTCACTTAAGAGAAAGGTTTTATTGCCACAAGTCACTTCAGCAGTACCCTTCACCACAATCCAATGCTCGGCTCTATGATGATGCATTTGCAAACTGAGTGACGCACCTGGTTTCACACCTATGCGTTTTACTTGAAAGCGGTCACCCATATCGATGCTGTCATACCAACCCCAAGGGCGAGCCACTTTTCTATGCATGACTGCTTGTGTATGTTTGGTTGCTTCAAGCTTGGCAACCACATCTTTCACTTCTTCCGCATTCTTACGATTTGCAACCAGTAGTGCATCAGGCGTATCAATGATGAGTAATTCATCCGTACCTAATGCAACGACGGGTCTATACGGCGCATGAATAAACGTATTCTTAGAATGATGTGTTATGCCCTGTCCTTCTATGCGATTGCCGTGATTGTCAGCAGGTGACAAATCTGCGACAGCATTCCAGCTGCCGACATCACTCCACATGCCGTTGAAAGAAACTACGGCGACATTATCGAAATACTCCATCACCGCGTAATCAATACTTTGCGAACGACACGTTGCAAACAGCTTTGCATCTGGACGCGTAAAGTGATGACCACTCGGTGACGTATCGTTTGCAGACTTTTCCATCGCATCACGACAAGTTTGCAGAATGTCTGGCGCATACTTAGTCAGCGCAGCAATTAAGACAGAAGCTTTGCAGAGAAAAATGCCTGCATTCCACAGCACGCCACCTTCAAGTAAAAGCTTGGCGGCTTTCTCTGTATCCGGCTTTTCTATAAAACGCTCAACGCTATTGCTGCCATCTGCTCTTGCTTTACCTTGTTTGATGTAACCATAAGCTGTGCTTGGAAAACTCGGCGTCACACCAAAGGTCACAATCGCACCGGCTTCAGCTGCCGGGACACCTTGCTGTATGGTTTTTATAAATGCAGCGTTATCAGGTATGTGGTGATCAGCTGGACAAAAGAGCAAAAGATCATCTTTTGTGTCAGATTGAGTTAATGCAGCAATCGCCATCGCAGCAGCAGTGTTGCGAGCAACAGGCTCCAACATGACATGTCCTGACATGGCTGCAGCTTGCAGTACATCGGTGACCATGAAGCGATGATCTTCAGCAGCGACGATCAGCGGATCAGCACCCAAACCACGAACTCGCTCAAAAGTGAGTTGCAAGAGACTCTTCTCACCAATCAGTGGCACAAACTGTTTAGGAAAACTCTTACGTGATAAAGGCCACAATCTTGTGCCTGAACCACCGCAAAGTATGACTGGCGTAATTTGATTTGTCATCCGCTTGTCTGTTTTAAAAATTTAAATAATCAATTTTGTAATTGGCTTTGATATTTCCAGCCACTCTCACACATGTCTGCCAGACTATGGCGCGCTTTCCAATGCAAAGTTTGTTTAGCTTTTTCTGGATTGGCATAGCACTCTGCAATGTCACCATCACGTCGATTGGTTACTGTGAATGGAACAACTTTATTATTCGTTGCCTCAAACACTTTCAGAATTTCCATCACACTGTATCCGGTGCCGGTACCAAGATTAATTGCATGCCAACCTGATTCTTTATCCAGAAAATCTAAAGCTGCTTTGTGGCCTGCAGCTAAATCCATTACATGGATATAGTCTCTAACACCCGTACCATCACGCGTAGAATAATCATTACCAAATATTTTTAATTCAGCCTGCTTACCTGCTGCGACTTGCATCACAAAGGGCATGAGATTATTCGGCATCCCTCTTGGGTTTTCACCGATCAAACCACTTTCATGCGCGCCCACAGGATTAAAGTAACGCAGGCAAATAATGCGCCATGCTGCATCAGAGCGAGCCACATCACTTAAAATTTCTTCGATATGCAACTTGCTACGTCCATAAGGGTTGGTTGCTTTTAACGGATGCTCTTCGTCTATGGGCAAATACTGCGGATCGCCATACACCGTCGCACTAC
>JAIXOW010000302.1 GCA_027486615.1 Oxalobacteraceae bacterium
GTATAGAGAGAAAGAGAGAGCGTGATCATAAGCATAAGCATAAGCGTAAGATGAAGATGAAAGTGAAAGTACGCTTTCGCATATATCCATAGCCATAGCCGCAGCAGTAACAAACAATACATCCATTAGGATAGATACCCCATTTTTATGTCTTTGTCTTTGATTGTCTAAGTCTAAGGCTAAAGTATAAATTGGATACCGATACCGAGATTAACACTGGAACAATCTTAACAAGTTTTGAAAATGAATATGAATTACCTACACCTACAATAGACTGTTCAATTAACTAACATCAACATCTATTTAATTTTTACACACTCCAACTCCAACTAACTACAACCCCAACCCAACTCAGCTCTATATTTATATTCAGTTCAGTCAGTTAATATCGATATCGTCCTCCTCTAAATCTAGACTGAATCTAAATAATGGAAGAAAAAATGAACCCATCACAGGCAGTCATAGAAGTACAAGTACAAGTGAAGAATAAGAATAATCACGATCCTTACGAGTTTGAGTTTGAGTCTTCTTTCATTGACATGAGCACGGATATAGTTAATGCCAATGTGGGGAAAAAACTTCTTATAAGAAGAAAAAGAAAGATATTGAAAGAGGAGGATTATTCAAGTTCAAGCTCAACGAATGTGAACAGGTCCGGGTCTGAGTCTGAGGTTTGTTGTTCTGGCAACGGATCTCAATCTCAATCTCCAGCACCAGCAAAAAAAATCCAAGATAAGGATAAGGATAAGGAGAATGAGAAGCAGAAGCCTGAGTCTGAGGCTGAGATTAAAGCTAGGACTAAGACTATTACTATTCCGAAAACGTAAGAATAATTCATATTAATATTTAAAATAGAAATTAGAAATATAAACATAAAAAATAATAACAAACAGCAACAGCTACAGCAATAGCAGGCGGTAGTGCGAGAATTGTAATTGTGACGGTGATTGCAATTGTAATTGTATCGTTATTTGTATTGTATTACTTCTTTTCTACTTATTTTAAATAATAAAATGGAATCTAGATCTAGACCTAGAACAGAACTATAAATATAAAACTCAAACTTTTCTCTTCTCTCTTCGTAGTGATTATGTAGATCTCTGGAAGCGATTCCTTTATCGAGGGTTGACATATTCGATTCGAGGAGCAACATTGAAACGAAATATTCAAAATCCTGACTGTGCAGGAAAAGATGAATCTGAAAACGATCAGGATTCTCAATCTACGCAGTTTCAGAATCATCTGAAATTCATAGCCGCTACAGATAATCTTATCAGATTCATTCAACGGGAACAGGAACAGGAAAAACAGACAAGCACCTGCTCGACTAAAGCTAAATTCCGATCTGAAGTTATGATGTCAGCGTTAACACTTTTTCAAGAACTTTTCATTAGGGTTCATAATGGACCAAATCATGTGTAGTTGTCTTGCTTTTTCTATGTTCAATAAAATTTACATCTGCATCCACATCAGGACAAAAATTGTGTTGTAAAAATTCTTTGATATTACAAATTTTCAGAGGAAAAATAAAAGAATTGTTATCCATCAAAATGGAATTTTTTACATACATAAATACCAGCTAAGATGTTAAGATGTTTGAATGTTCATGTTCATGTTCATGTGATGTATATGTGAAATCATGATATTAATATAAGAGTAAAAGCATGTGTGACAGATAAACTCGTATATATCTGACTCAAGATTGTTCAGGTTCAGCATTTTTTTCCAAACTTAATTATTCAAATAAAGAATTAAACAAATGTCTTGAATTCATTTCTATTTATATTTACAGATAAATCGGAATCGGTATACAAGAGTTGGGAAAGTAAAAGTTAATTTTGCAAGTCTTAAGAAGATACGGCTTTGACCTTTTAAATAAATAAAAATCAAACATAATTATATTTTCATTTTCTAGTTCTAGTATTGTATTTTTGTATTTGTAGAGGATGTAGATGTAGATGTGGAATATCTATTTTGTGGTGGTAGGTTGTATCGACCATTCCCATCATTGTTATTGTTATTACCGTCATCATTATTGTCGTGTTATCCGGATTCATGAAAAATTCAAACACAACTCATGCCAATAGTTAGTCAGAAGAAAGATAATAGATAATAACTATCAGCCATTTCATTCCATGACTGCACCATAGCATACCGTTCTCCTATATATAATATAATAATGTTTTCACAGGTGCCGTTTTTCATGAAAAAATTTGAAATCGTATATTAAAATAATAAACATGATTGATATGAATGTTACCATAGACAAAAAACAAAAAATGAAAAAAAATAAAAAAACCAATTTTATATATCAAAGTTGTCTTAATGACTATGACCTTTATGCAAATTTATTAACGGCGGCTGGTAAATTAAGTCATACTCTAAATACGATCTATAATATAATCTGAACTTGATTCATAAACATAAAAAACATTTCTGAAAACATTCTAGAAATAAAAAAGAAATATAATTAGTAAATTATTGCTTCTTAAGAATAATTTTTTACTTATATTTTATTCACGTTCACGTTTGCTTACAATTTTTAACATGTAATAGAGATAGAGATTAAATACACATGACACATGTCATGAGTGTGAATATGTAAATTGGTATCATTTTAATTGTATCTTCTCCGAAATAATCTTTATGAGTATGAGTTTCTTCTTCTTCATTCCCTTTTTCTATATCCATATCTTTATTTCTATTTTCAATAATTTTCTTCGGATTGGAGGTTGCTATTGTTGTTGCAGACACCATTTCAATTGGGAGCAAGATTTTGTAAAACTGCTGTTTTTTTATTTTTACTTTTACTTTTCTTCACTTTTA